>JBLHKE010000372.1:0-7573 GCA_047619485.1 Verrucomicrobiales bacterium
GCGTTGTAGAAAAGTGTATCGGCCGCCTGATTGCCTTCGATGTCGAGGATCCGCAGGGTCGCGCCCGCCGGGATCTTCTGCATCCAGTGATCCCCAGCGAGAACTGTCTCCGAGTAGGTCGCGGACGCGGGGTCGAGTGTTGATTCGGTGACAGCAATCATCTCAATCTCGCAGCAGGTAGTAGTTTTCGGTGTTCTCGAAGGCTCGGACGTTCTCCGGTCGAGAGTGGCGGCACTGGTCATCAGGACCTGCAAGACCACTGTTACGAACCTCCAGCTGAACGGGTTTCGGCGACCAATCCGTCGCTGGATCGAATGGGTGTGGGCAGGTGTTGAGCACGACGAGGCAGTTCATCTCGAAGCGCAGATCGATCTGTGCGCCCTCGTGGCAAGCTCCTTCCACAAACGAAAGCGCGCCTTCCTCATCGGCGACGACTTTCGAGAAAAGATTGAGGTTCGGCACGAGGTCACGCTTACCCAGCCCCCACTTTGCGAGTTCGGTCAGAAAGCACTCACGACCACTGCGTTGGAATTCGTTGCGCGCCTCCTGGTAATTCTTTTCGCCATATTGCTCGCCGACAGAGCTCGCGTCAGAAGTGCCGCAGACCGTGTCGTGCCAGCCGCAGGAATCCGCTGTCACGGAGGCGAGCACCCGACCCATGTCGCTGTGCATGCAAAGTGGCGTGGTGAGAAAAAACACCTGCTGCCCCTTGAGCGAGTCGGGCATGTTGTAGCGCTCTGTGAGCTGGTCGGCATTGTAGAGCAGCAGCCCAACATTGGCACCGGCTTCCTGTGCAGTGATGCGCAGGGTCTTGCCGCGTCCGATCACGGCCGAGAACATTCCTGCTCCCGTGAGTTGTCTGGTGAAAATCCGATTCATACTAGTGGCGGCTCCGGGATCGGATGCAGTGGTGGCAAGATCTGAGAGACGAGAACCAGCTTCCCGGTGCGCACCCCTTTGAGGGTGATGAATTCGTCCGCGATGGATTTAAGTGCCGATGCCGGTCCCTGCAATACCATCACCTCCATGACATGTTGGTTCTCCAACTGCACATGCAGCGAGCTGATGACCTCGTCGATGTGCTCCTGCTGGAGGCGCGCCATCTCTTTGCGCACGCTCCCTTGGTCGATGCTGTAAAATAATGTCAGGGTCCCGGCCATGACCTTCTCACCGGGGCCGGTGTCCATCTCGGCTAGATTGGAAGAGATCATCTCCGCGATCGCCTGGGACCGGCTCTGGAACCCGCGATGATCCACCAGGCCGTCAAGTTGGCGGTAGATCGGTTCGGGCAGCGATATGCTGATCCGACGCACACCCACGCGGGGCTTTTTAGGTTCAATTTCAGTATCCATCTGGGTCTCGTAATAAGAACCTAAGCATTAGTAGTACCAACATTGCTACTATCGTGCCTTCTTACGAAAAAAAAATGCCCCCTCCTAGAATAGAGGGGGGCATTCACCTGAAGAGCAGTCCTAAATCCACATCGAACTGACTTTCTCGAAAATACTTCTTAGTCTTAGAAGCTGACGCTGACGCCGAGCGAGCCGGTGACGAAGCTCTCGTCTGGGTTGTTCGGGATGACGTCGCTGCTGGTGTAGTAGTAGGTGACGCCGGCATTGAGCGCCCACTCATCGATGTTGGACGAAGCATTGTCGTTCACATCCCACCAGGTTCCTACGCTGAGGGTAAGGTTGTCATTCAGCGCGAACGAGATCTCGACGAACGGGTTGAACAAGGCATCTGCCCACTCGCTTCCGGCGCCCCAGATGTCGGCACCGTAGGAGATGAAGTGAGTGTTGACGTCGAGGGAGATAACCCCTGAGAAGCCGGAGCCAGCTGCTTTCGGCTCTGTTGGAGGCGTGGTCATTGGCTCGCCTGCGAGGCTGCTCGCTGGAAGCGAGAGCAGTACGGCTGCGGTATAGATCTTGGTGGATAGTTTCATTACTTTAGTTGGTTGGTTTACTTTTTGTTGGTTGCGATAGGAACACTGGACGAACCTTGGAATCTCCGGGGAATCAGCACTGCGATCATTGATCGCTGTTTGGAGTGGCACCTCCAGAGGGTGGATTACTAAAGTGATGGATTAGTAACACTGGCTCAGGTCTATCTTGCGATCCTGATTGTCCTGCCGAGATCGGTGAGGCAGGGTTAGCTCTAGATGAAAAACGCCAAAGTTAGTCGAGGTGACACCTACCCGCCATCCTCATTGCACGACTTGGAACGAATGTTACTCAACTCCGGCATTCGTGTGATTCCGGAGTATTCCAGCAACCCAACGATTGAGCTCCCGAAGATCCGCAGCCGGCTCGCTAGTGAACGGTCGACACTGGAGGTAACCGTCGGGTCCGAACTCTGGCGTGACCGAAAATTTGGTAGAGCCCCGCAAATTTGCCGCTCTGATCAAGTGTTTCCACCATTGGGTATGTGACTCCAACTCATGGCTGTAGAAGGGCGCGCGTGGGTCGGGAACCTGTGGGCCTTGAGCGTATCCTACCCTCGCATGAAGGTGGCGACATCGAGCAGCGCAGAGCTCGAGGATCTCTGGTTCCTCATCCATCACAAGTCGCTCACAGACCGCGCACCAGTGACTGAAGTCACAATTTAGAAAAATGTTAGGAAGCTCCAAAAGCAGGTCGCGGGTGACCCAGGGGTTGAAAGTTGGGCGACTCCGGTGCGTTTCCCAACAGATTTCCACTCCAGCCTGCGCTGCCAGCTCGATGCCCTTTGAGAAAAAATCGACACTTTCCGCGAAGCTCCAGCGATCGCTCCCGCCGAGCACATTCACGATCAGCGGCGCGAAATCCGCAACGCGTTCAGACAGGTGGCGCTCGAGGTCGTCGAGGTGCTTAGTCACGCTCAATCGCGCCGCCGGGACATAGTCTCCACCGGTGGCGATCTCCGCGATGTAGGGAAGGCCCTGCGTCTTGATTTCAGCGGCGATCTCTTGGCGTTCTCCAGCATCGGCAGGTGGCGGGCCTTCGGCTCCGTCGTAGCCCCATTCGCGTGCGCAGCTGACGGCGGTCGCAAGATCGACCTCGTTGGCCCAGCACGAGAGGAAAAATTCGATCTCCATCCGCTCAGAACAGACGGGCGTATTTCTCAATCTCCCACGAGCTGATCCGCTGGTGGTACTGGCGCCATTCTTCCGATTTGTAGGTGATGAACTCGTCGCGCAGCTCTTGCCCGAGCACTTCCGTGACGAATGGATCTTCCGCGAATGCGGCGACCGCCTCCTGCAAGGTCGTCGGTAATTCCACGATCCCGCGTGCGGCAAATTCATCCTGTGTGAGCTCGTAGAGGTTGTCTTCGGTCGGGTCGCCGGGATCGAGACCTTCCCGGATCCCCTCCAATCCCGCCGCCAGCGCGAGCGTCGCTGCGAGGTATGGATTGCAAGCCGCGTCTGCATTGCGCGATTCGACCCGACCACCGCCCATCGGCACGCGCATCGCGTTGGTGCGATTGTTTTTTCCGAAGCTGTTGAAAACCGGAGCCCAGGTGTAGGAGGACATCAGACCGCGGCGCACCAGGCGCTTGTAACTGTTTACGGTCGGCGCAAAGGTCGCACACAGGGCGCGGCCGTGTTTCAAAATTCCTGCGACGAACTGGTAGCCAAGTTCGGTAAGACCAATACCCCGCGGGTCGTCGGCTGGATCACAGGCGAACAGGTTTTTGCCGGTGTTCTTGTCGAACAGGGACATGTTGAAGTGCGCACCGGATCCTGTCTTGTCGGCGAACGGCTTCGGCATGAAGGTCGCGAGCAAGCCCTCTTCTGCCGCATACTGTTTCGCCATCAGGCGGAAGAAGATGTAGCGGTCACACATGGTGAGCGCATCCGCGTACTGGAAGTCGAACTCGAACTGCGAGTTGGCGTCCTCGTGGTCGAGCGAATACAGATCCCAGCCGAGGTCGTTGATGGTGGAGGACACTTTATCGAGCCATTGGTAGCGATCGAGGAAGCGCTTCACGTCGTAGCAGCTCTTGTCCAGGTTGTCGTCAGAGTTGGGGATCTCTAGCCCGCCGTCCTCGTTCTGTTTCACAACGAACAGCTCGCATTCGATACCCAGATTGAGCCCGAAACCCATCTCCTCGGCGGCGGCCAGTTGTTGCTTGAGTGCGACACGGGTGTTGATCGGGTAGGGCTCGCCCTTGAAGGTGTTGTCGGCTGGCATCCAAGCGACCTCCTTGTTCCAGGGTAGGATGGTGATGCTCTCGATGTCCGGGAGCGAGGCGATCTCGTCGTCGTTCGGTCGCTGCCCCAAGCCGTCGAGCGCATAGCCGGTGTAGAGTTCCGAGCCGTGGGCGAAGTGCTCGAAGTGGTCGATCGGCACGAACTTGCCCTTCGGCACGCCGTGGATATCGACATACGCGCCGATGCAATACTTGACGCCTTGGGATTTGAGTTGGTCGCGGATGGCGAGGATGTCTGAAGTGTTTTTCATAGATTTTTTAGTTGAGGTCGAGGCTGCGGCGGGCATATGGATTCGTCCTGCACCAGCCAGCAATTTCGGATCCGGTGGCGAGCCAGGCGTCGCCAGTGTCGAGGATATCCCCGATGAGTCGCTCGAGGAGCTTCACGCGCGATGGCCTGCCGCTCAGCCATGGGTGCAATGTTAGGGTGAAACAGCAGCCGTAGTCGCGCATCGCGGCAAACTCGTCCCACCACAGGCGATAGACTTTATCGCAGTTCTCCGGGATCACGCCCCAAGCTGGGTCCGCATTGAAAGCGAACTGCTCCCAGTCCTCCAACATCCACTGGCCGGGAATCTCCACTAGCCCGTTGGGATGAAAAAATGGCACGTCGTCACGCATCAGGCTCGCGCTGTATTCGAATCCGTGGTCGACGAGTAACTGCGGCGTCCACGGGTTGATCTCGAACCACGGCGCGCGGTGACCAGCCGGGCGGATACCGAATTCCCCTTCGAGAATCGCGAGACTCTTACGCAGCACGGCGGTCTCTTCGTCGATGGTGAGTCCCGCGAGTTTCTCGTGCAGGTGCCCGTGTGCGCCCAGTTCATGACCCTTTTCTATGATCCCGCGCATCATGCCTAGATGGTTTTGCGCCACGTAGGTCGGAACAAAAAACGTCCCGGTGACGCCGAGATGATCGAGCAGGCCGAGGATGCGTGGTACGCCAACTTCCGGTCCGTATTGGCATTGCGAGAAAGTGGTGAGCCGCTGCTCAAGGGCTGGATCTTCCGAGAGTGCGGTAGTCTCGCCGTCGACGTCGAAGCACAGCATCACCGCGCAGCGTTTGCCATCTGGCCAGGTGAAGCGTGGCTGCGGTTGGTAGGGGGCACGTGTCATCTCAGTCGAGGTCGCGGGCAACGCGGAATCCGAGGTTGTCGCGGCGGGTGTCCGAGCTAGCGAAATCCCGCCAACTGGGGCGCAAAAGCCTTGGCAGGTAGTCCCAGGCGCCGCCGCGGACGGTTTTTAAATCGTCGTCGGCCGCCTCGCTCGCGTAATCGCTGCGCCAACGATCCGCTACCCATTCGCAGACATTACCGAGCATATCGTGTAGGCCGAACGCGTTGGCTTTGCCCCAACCCATCGGTAGAATTTCCCCCGGTCCAACGCGGTTGCCATATTCGTCGTAGAGAAAATTCACCTCTTCAGGGTCTGGAAGATCGCCACTTGGAAACGGGGTCGTCGTGCCAGCGCGGCAGGCGTATTCCCATTCGGTTTCGGTCGGCAGACGATAGCCGCGCCCTAGCTTCTCACAGAATTCGACCGCCTCGTTCCAGCTCACATTCACTTTCGGTAGATCGCCATCAGTATACGGATAGACCGAAAGCTCGAAGGCGGCGACATCGACCTTCACACGCGGCAGTTCGTGACTGTTGCCAAACTTGTCGTCCTCGACGCAGCCCATTACAAATTTTCCGGCTGGCACTTGGATCATTTCCACCAGCTTGGAGGTTTGAGTTCGTAATCTTTCCAACCGGCTGAGATTCCGCCATCGGCGGGGATGATCGCCCCGGTGATAAAACGCGCAGCGTCGGAGGCTAGAAATTCATAGATCGGCGCGATCTCCTCCGGCTGCGGGATTCGCCCGAGTGGAGTACGGGCTTCCATGAACGGGATCTCCGGGTTGTCGGGAATGTCGGTCACCGCTGGCGTCATCATCAATCCCGGAGCGACCGCATTTACCGTGATATTGCGGCTCGCGAGCTCGATCGCGCCAACGCGAGTTAGATGATCGACCGAAGCTTTCGAGGCAGCGTAACTTGGACAGTTTGGCACCCCGATGCTACCGACGAAGGAGCTGGTATTGATCACGCTACCGCCTTCCGCAAGGTGCCGACCGGCGAGCTGGATGCCATAAAAAACTGCGTGGGAGTTGATCCTGAAGACCTTGTCGAGCAGCTCGGGCGTTGTCTGATCCAAGGTGATGCCGTGCGGTTGGATGGCGGCGTTGTTGACGAGGATGTCGACCTTCCCAGCTGAATGAAATGCCGCCTCGAGCTGCTTCTGATCCGCGACATCCGTTTTGATGTAGTGAAATTGCTTCCTCGAAGGGACGTCGATATCGGCGATGAGCACACGTGCGCCTGCCGTGTCGAACCGCTCACAGATCGCCGCCCCAAGACCCGCGCTGCCGCCGGTAATGAGTGCCACTTTGCCATCGAGCACACCACTCATGATCTCTGACCCACCGCTGCGGGCCGATCGAGTGTCGGTTTGGTTCCGCGGATTCTCGCGGCGATGAATCGTTGGATCAGCCACACCGGCATCTCCAGATGGCTGAGGCGTCCGCGCTGGTAGCCGTCTGAAAGCATGCTTCGCTGGACGGCGCTTAGCACCTCCATGTCTTCGAGATGGAACTCGACCGCGTCGCGTTGACCTCGTTCTAACATGGTGCTGAAATTCGAATTCTCAGTGGTCGATGTTGGGACCATCACCGTCGTCAACAGACGCAAGCGATCGCTCCCGACAGGCTCGATCCGGTACCAGACGACCTGGTCCGGCGCGGTGACCAAAGTGAACAGCGGATAGCCCATCACGAGCCCCCACTCATGCCGCTGCGCGTCGTCCAAACCCTCGACTGGCGGGAACGCGTACCACTGGTCGCCACCTGATTCCGCGTTTGAAACTTCCGCACGCGCCTTGTCGCCGTAGGGCAGATGGCAGCGGATGTAGTCCGCCTTCTCTGCTTCCGTCCAAGTTCCTCGGGCTGGCATGATAGGCTGGAGCGTCTTGATGTGCGTCCCGGCGTGGTGGTAGGACTCCATGAAATTTTCCGCCAGAATTTTCCAGTTGCAGGCAATGTCCCAGTGGGATTCGAAGACCACCTGCATGTCGTCAATTTTCCACGGCGCGATTTCTTCCGCCAGTCCCGCGAATTGATCGGCAACGCTCTCCTCGGCAGTGCCATCGAGGTTCACGAAGACGAATCCGTTCCAGACCTCCGCCTTAAATTCCTTCAATCCCCAATCGCTGCGACAAAAATCTTTCGCCTCGCCCATCTCCGGGCACGCCTTGAGCTGGCCGTCCAACTCGAAGGTCCACGAATGATATGGGCAGAGGAACAGCCGCGTGTGCCCGCGATCTTCAGCACCATCGCGAAACTCCGCCG
>JBLHKE010000373.1:0-7474 GCA_047619485.1 Verrucomicrobiales bacterium
GTTAGATCCGAAGAACCCGGATCACGCGCACCACTTGGTCGAGGCGCTCTGGCTCCACCAGCAGCACAATGTCCGCAACATGGAGCTGCTCAAGATCGTCATGGACTCGCCGGTCGAGCACGCGCGCATTGCCGCTGCCACCGTCAACCACCACTGGACCGTCGCCGACCCTCGCATCGGCAGCCAAGTGATCGAAGAGGAGAAGGCGATGGTGACCATCCCAGGTGGTGTGATCGCCGATACGGCAGCTCTCACCGAGCTACGCGTCAACACCCTCGTCGAGCAGATGAAATACGATGTGAAAGAGCTCAAGGTGAAAGCCGGTAAGAAGATCAAACTTACCTTCGCTAATCCCGATGCCTTGCCGCACAACCTGGTGATCGTCAATCCTGGCACGGCTTCCGCAGTCGCCGCGCTCGCAATCGAACTCGGCGCCGAAGGCTTCAAGTTGGATTTCCTGCCGAAGAGCGATGACATCCTGCACCACACCAAACTCCTCGATCGCGGCCAGACTGAAGTCCTCGAGTTCACCGCTCCGAGCAAGCCCGGCGACTACGAGATCGTCTGCACCTTCCCTGGCCACAGCCTGCTAATGCGCGCCGTCCTGAAAGTCGAGTAGCCCCGGAGGGCGGGCAATCTTGTCTCCCCAAGTTAATCGGGGCACTTTTGTCCGGAGTCTGCTCCGTCCTGCCAAGGAGTCTGGGCATCCCGACCATGGTTGTGCCTTAAAGGGGGCGACTCGCCCCTGCTCCTTGGCTCACCCACCTCCGAAACCATGGCCGAAAACAACCAGCTCAAACCGAACACCCTCTACATCGAAGTCTCTGGAGCAGGCTTACCCGATGTGGATGGCCTGTTCGTCCCATCGACCGCACCGCCGACCGAATCCGAGTCGGGGACGGTCTCGAGCCTCGGCTACTGGAACGGCAAGATGGCCTGGGATCGCGCCGATGGAAAATCTGCCCGTAGCCCGGCGCTCTCTTACTCCAACAGCTACACATCGTGGAGGATCTGCCGTCTCGATGGGCACCTAGCTTACGACACGACCTGCGAAGATGATCTGCCGCCGACCGATCGGGAATGGCACGTCTACAAGAAGGGCGTCGCGCCTGCTCCAACAGTGACTCTGCATCATTGCGATCCGCGGCAACCTTGCCCGACACCCAATGTTGTCTTCGTCCTCGGGGGACCCGGCGCAGGGAAGGGCACCATGTGTGAGCTCGCCGAGTGCCAGCTTGGCTGGACTCATCTATCGACGGGAGATCTGCTCCGCGCCGAGTGCAAGGCGGGAGGTGAGGCTGCAGCCAGCATCGAAGAGTACATGGAGGCTGGAAAGCTGGTTTCCAACGAGATCATCGTCACGCTACTCAAGAACGCGATGGAAACCGTCACCAGGACGACGGGAAGGAAAAACTTTCTACTAGATGGATTCCCTCGCTCACAAGATAACTTGGAGGCGTGGTATGAGGTTTTTGGAAAAGAAGCTGAGCTTCCCAAAATGCTCTACTTCGAATGCCCTTACGAGGTTCTTGAAAAACGCATCTTGGGTCGGGCGAAGTACACCGGCCGGAGCGACGATAATGTCGACAGCCTGAAGCTCAGATTCGACACATTCAAGGCTGAGACCTTGCCCGCCGTCGAGTTTTTCAAGAGCCAGAACAAGTGCATCGAGGTCGACACCAGCCAAGACCGCCAGGCCGTTTACAAGCTCGTCGAAAACAACCTCGCTGAATACACCGATCAGAAGCTCGCCGCAGAACCGCTGAGTGAGAGAGCTGAGATACTCCTTGGCCTCAAGCCTTACCCGAGAGAGAACAATGCGTGAATACAAGACGGTCGCAGTGAAAACAAGGCAGGGGATTGCCGGGGCAAAGGGGGACATTGATACGGAGAAACTCGATCGGATTCTCAATGAAATGGCGAAAGATGGATGGGGACTATCTTGCATTGAAGATCTCGAGCACACCTCCGGATCCAAGATATTGCTTTGTGTATTCGAGCGTGAGTCCGGATCCTAGGAGACCCCCTGATTCCTTGGTCTCGGTGCCTAATCATGTTAAGACGTGACTCATGATCCGCCAACTCACACTCCTCATCCTCTTCTTCGCAAGCACCGCACTCCAAGCCAAACACCCCAACGTCGTCATTCTCCTCGCTGACGACCTCGGCTACCAGGACATTGGTTGCTACGGTGGACCGGTCAAAACTCCTGCGCTCGACCAGCTGGCTGCCAGTGGTGCGCGCTTCACTGATTTCTATGCCGGCTGCGCCGTCTGTTCCCCTTCGCGTGCCGTCTTGCTCACTGGTCGTCACCATATCCGCGCCGGCGTCTATAGCTGGATCCACGACGCTTCGCAAAACTCCCACCTGCTCGAGCGCGAGACCACCATCGCCGAACACCTCAAAGCCAACGGCTACACCACCGCCCACGTCGGAAAGTGGCATCTCGGCCTGCCGACCGAGGAGCGCCAGAAGCCGACGCCCGCCGACCACGGCTTCGATCATTGGTTTGCGACCTGGAACAATGCCGAGCCATCTCACAAGAACCCGGTCAACTTCATCCGCAACGGCAAGCCAGTTGGCAAACTCGAAGGTTATTCGTGCCAGCTGGTCGCCGACGAGGCCATCGACTGGCTCGATACCAAGCCCGATGATGACAATCCCTTTTTCCTCAACGTCTGGTTTCACGAACCCCATGCTCCGATCGCTGCACCAGATGATATCGTCAGTAGCTACGGCAAGAAGAAAGACAAGGCGGCCGTCTACTCCGGCACCATCGACAACACCGACAAAGCGATTGCCCGACTCCTCGCCAAACTGAAACAGATCGCGCCACCCGAAGATACAATCATCATCTACGCCTCCGACAACGGCAGCTACCGCGACGATCGCACCGGCGGACTGCGCGGTCGCAAGGGGATGAACTGGGAAGGTGGAATCCGTGTCCCTGGGATCTTCAATTGGCCGGGTAACATTACTTCCGGGCAGACTCTCAACGAACCGGCTGGCGTCGTCGATATCTTACCAACGGTGTGTGGCCTGCTCGAACTCACGCCGCCACAAGCGACTCACCTAGACGGCAGCGACCTGTCGCCAATCCTAACCGGCAATTCAAGATTCGTACGCCACCAACCGCTGTTCTGGCACCTGCAAAAATCCCGTCCCATCGTCGCCATGCGCGATGGCGATTACTCGCTAGTCGCCGACCCCGACTACGAACTCTCCACCAATAACATGTTCCAAGAATCCTGGATCCCGACCATCAAATCCCGTGCCTACAAGAATTACCAACTCTTCAACCTTAAACAAGACCCGCAGCAGGAAAATAACCTCGCGGAACAACAACCTGAGCGCCTCGCCGGACTTAGAGCAAAACTTCTTGCTATTAACAAGAGCATCATGGCCGACGGCCACGACTGGCATTATAATACCCTAACTGAAGCAGAAGAACGGGCAGGTTGGAAGCTGCTCTTCGACGGCAAGAAGATCACTGGCTGGCGCAGCTACGTTTCGGATAAAGGACGGCAAGGTGGCTGGGTGATCCGCGACGGTACCCTCCACAAACCCGCTGGAGTCCGCGCGGGAGATATCATGACGGTAAATACGTACGAAAATTTCGAATTTTCCTGGGAGTGGAAGCTCGACGCCGGCGGTAACAATGGCGTGAAATATTTCATCACCCGCGAGCGCGGCACGGCCGTTGGCCACGAGTACCAGATGATCGACGACGAACATTCGAAAGATGAATACACCTCCACGGCCGCGCTTTACCTGATCGCTAAACCCGCCGCGGACAAGCCGTTCAAGCCAGTGGGGGAGTGGAACCAATCGCGCCTGATTGTTAAAGGCGATCATGTCGAACACTGGCTAAATGGCAAAAAAGTTGTCGAATACGAATGCGGGAGCGAGGCCGTGATGACGCAGGTTTCAAAAACCAAATTCAAAAAATACCCCGGCTTCGGCAAGAAGGTCACCGGCCACATCCTCCTGACGGATCACAAAGATCCCTGCTGGTACCGCAACCTGAAAATCCGTAAGCTGTAGTGGCCGTTTGAATTGAAGTGCCACAACGAGTGAGGGTTTCTCATCCGTTTAGAGAGAGCGCTGTCGACGGGATTCGGCAGATACAAGGCGTGCGCCGCCTCCCGGCTATACCAGCAAAGACCAAGGAGCTTGGGGCGTTTCGCCCGAGTATTTTAGTTCCAGGGCGAGACGCCCCTGACTTCTTGGCCTCACCGCTTATGCGCAACAATTGCCATTCATGAGGCGCGGCAGTATCGCACCGTGGCCACGTACATCACAAAGTCGATGACTGATGTCTTGTGGATCAACTCAAGTGTTACCTGATCGACCTACTGGAGAGCGCGAGGCGTGTGCCTCGATGAGGCCACGGATCGGCCGCTGGTGTCAGGTTAGTCATCGGGCGGGATCTTGAGGGGTGATCTCTACCTCAGAGTAGCACCCGTATTAAAATCACGCCCAGGGACCAGTGATTGCGAGCGTGATACCCGGATCGAAGATGTTGACGAAAAGCGTCGAGCCGTCCGGGGAGAAGCAGACGCCCGCCAGCTCCTTATCATTGTAGCTGTTCTGCCCGAGCACGTGGATACTGCCCTCAGGGGTGATGTTATGCATCCGCGGCGAGCGTGGTCCGTCCTCACACACGACTAGGTCGCCCCATGGGCTGATGGTCAGGTTGTCGGCACTCTGCAGGATCGATTTATCATTGGGCTCGACGAAGAGTTCGATCTGGCCAGGTTGCTTGGCTTCGCCCGGCTTGCCCTCGGCAGGACTGGGGACATAGCGAAATACCTGCCCGTGTTGGGTTCTACCACCGTTGGTGCAAGCGAAGTAGAGTTCGTTGTCGCCGAACCAGATCCCTTCGGTTCGAGCGAAGCGTGCGCCGCCTTCGAGGTAGCCGCGTTTGCGAAGATCGTCGTTTGGAGAATCGATGCCGTCGATGTCTTTCCACTCCACTGACATTTTCTCAGCGGTCGGGATTGCATCCTTGCTGTCCCTCCAGTTGCGCGTGTCGACCCCCTGCTTCTGATCCTGCTTCCTGCCCGACCCCTCAGTAATACAAAGGAATTGTAACTTGCCTCCAGCGGCTAGCTTACCGGGTTCCTTCGGGATGAAGCGCCAGAACAGGCCGTCATGGCGATCCTCGGTCTGGTAGACGATCCCGGTGGCCGGATCGATCGCCACTGCCTCGTGGTTGAAGCGGCCCATCGCCTTGAGTGGGATCGGGGTTGTCAGGCCCATCTCAGTCGTTGCTGGAACCTCAAATGGGTAACCATGATCTTTCTCGTTTTTATTGTTCGGCTCCTCCGCTGTGCCCTTTTTCTCGACGGTCTCCTCGCAGGTGATCCAACTGCCCCATGGCGTGATGCCTCCCGCACAATTTCGGCAAGTGCCAGCCAAGCTGAGGAACTGCTTTTCGACCTTCTGAGTTTTTGTGTCGAACACGACTGTCGTCGTCCCACCGATGTGTGGGGAAGATTTTTGACCAGGGTCATACACTTTGGAGATGTCGACTTTTTCAAAGAGTTCGTTCTGCAGTCCGTAAGGTCCCTCGTAGGTCTTGTCCGACTCGAGTTCGTGGTTGCGCACGATGATGGTCTTGCCATCGGGGCCAGCGAAAGCCCCCATGCCGTCGCAGCGACCCGGAATCCGCAAGCCATCTTCCATGTAATCGCCCGCGCGGCCGATGATCTTGTAGTTGAAACCCGCCGGCAGATCGAAGATGCGTTTTGGATCTCTTTGCAGCGGACCGAATCTACCAGGGCTCGGGGCTGCGGCTACTCTTACTACGTGAGCGGGTTTCTGGCCGCTCGCATAGCGAGATAGACCGGCGAATGCGGTCGTTACGGCGGCGGCCTTCTTGAAGAATTCTCGGCGGGAGGGGTTCATCGTTCGTTCAGATAAATTGCGTGGTTAGAAGTACTCTGGACTCGACTCTTTAGTAAACCATGGGAATCGTGATTCTGGAACTAGAAATTCGCCAGCGTGCCGTGGTTATAGGAAAAATCGGTGCCACCCACTGTCACACCGACTGGCTGGCCGCATCCGGGCACCCCAAATTTCCACTTGGCTCGCTTTGGAATCGAGCCGAGTGCTTCCCGTGATAGAACCAGATGTCCGGCCTTGCTGATATTCACCAGATCGATGTGTCCGATGACGCGCCTTTACCGTCAGCCGACGAGTTGCCGAAATCGCTGCTCTATTCGATCGCCGCTGACGTCGGTGGTCCCGGACTACCGACGACGGCGGCCGAGGGATTGATCGCTGCCTGCGAGGGCGGTTTTTTGGAGAGAGCAGTTGCTTACTCGAACCGGCAGCAACGGGTGCCTAAGTCGAAGATCCGTTCGCTCGCCTATCACCCGGTCCGCCTGCTGGGGAGTTTTGTGGACCAGAAAACTTACTATGGTGCGAAAAAACACTACTTGGATTGGGCCGCCGCTCGCGAGATGAACACGGGGCGTTACGATTGCTTTCATGGCTGGTCGTCGGATTCGTTGCGGACCTTGATCGCCGCGCGGCAAAAGAATGTCCCCACGATGATTGAGATCCCCACTTGGCATCGCAACAAATTCCGCGAAAAGAATTTCTACACGCGCAGCGAAAGGGAGAGGGTCGACACCTGGAAGTCGCGCTTGCACGTCAACCGCCAGCAGATGCTCAGCGAGTATGAATTGGCCGATCTCGTGCTGGTGCAGTCGGAGTGCGCCGCGGAGTCTTTTGTGGAGATCGGCTACCCAGCAGATCGCGTGTTCATGGTGGCGCGTGGGGTTGACCCAGAGCGTTTCCAGGCGGCGACGTATCCCTCGATCTTCCGCCTCGTTTTTGTGGGAGCATTGATCAAACGCAAAGGAATCCACCACTTGTTGAAGGCCTGGCACGATCTCAATCTGCAGGACGCCGAACTGGTGCTGGTCGGATCTGTCCACGACGAGATCAAGCCGTACCTCGAGAATTACAAGACCGACACGGTGGTGCTGCCTGGTTTCGTAGCAGATGTGCGCGAATACTTACAGCGTTCGAGCGCGTTCGTTTTTATATCGGAGTGCGAGGGGAGCGCGAAAGCGACCTACGAGGCCGCCGCCTGCGCGCTGCCGCAGATCACCACGCGCGAGTCAGGCGATGTTGTGGTCGATGGCCTCAATGGAAAAGTGATTCCCGCCAACGACCCGGAGGCGCTGGCTGACGCGATCAAGGAATTTTACGAGAACGCCGAGCGTTTGCCCGAGATGGGGCGTGCGGCGAGGCGGCGCATCGAGGAGCGGTTCACCTGGGAGCACCATCGTAGGCGCCTGTTGCACGCCTACGCGCATCTGATGTCGACACGTGGCTAAGGGGTTGTCAGGAAATAAGTCATACAAAGATGCGCAGGAATTTTAGCCAGCACCAAGGCAGATTTCAGCGATGATAGCGGGCTATTTGAGTTGGAAGCTAACGCGGGTGATGGCCAAAATAA
>JBLHKE010000374.1:0-7472 GCA_047619485.1 Verrucomicrobiales bacterium
GACTCGATTCCGATCTCGTCCGCGAGGATGACCGCAGCCTGTAGCACTCGTTCCTTGCTGAGCGGAGGGCGGGGTTTGCTTGGTTTTGTTTTTTTCTTTGGCATCGACTTGCGCAATTTTGATTACAGCGTAAGCTTACGCTGTAATCATTTCAAGAGAAATCAGACTTAAACACTTAATCCCGAGGAAAATATCATGCCAGCAGTCATTCAGCCCACTTCCGCTACCTCTTCCACGATCACAGCCCCATCGCGGGCAGTTGCGCGCGATGGGCAATCGATGAAAGCCATCATCTATGACCGCTACGGGTCCTTCGAAAATCTCGCTCTCCGCGACGTCAGTGAGCCCACAATGAAGGAGGATGAGGTACTGATTCGAGTTCGTGCAGCCGGTCTGCACATCGGAGATTGTTTCGGCGTCAGAGGCGCGCCATTGGTCATGCGCTTGGCCACCGGCCTATTCAAACCAAAACACGGGGTGCCTGGATTCGATCTCGCTGGAGAGGTCGAGGCGGTGGGCAAGAACGTCACACAGTTCAAGGTGGGCGATGAAGTTTTCGGCGCGCACATCAGCACGTGTGCAGAATATGTGTGCGCAAAACCAGACAAGCTCGCCCTCAAGCCCGCGAGTCTTAGTTGCGAGCAAGCGGCCGCAGTGCCGACATCTGCTCTCGCGGCGCTGCACGCCCTGCGCGACGTCGCCAAGGTTCAGCCTGGGCAAAAAGTATTGATCAACGGTGCTTCGGGAGGCGTGGGATCCTTCGCCGTGCAGATTGCCAAATCCCTAGGTGCTGAGGTGACCGGGGTGTGTAGCAAGACAAATGTCGACATGGTTCGCTCGATCGGCGCAGATGAAGTGATCGACTATACGAGTGAGGATTTCACCGAGGGAGGCGCGCGCTTTGACGTCATCCTCGACAACGTGGAGAACCGCTCTCTGTCGGACTGCCGAGGTGCACTCACTCCCACCGGCACACTCATCGTCAACAGCGGCACCGGCGCGCGCGGGATGGCCATGTTCATCCGTCTTATCAAGCCGCTCTTAGTGTCCCCCTTCGTGCGCCAAAACCTGCGCCGATATCTATCAATCCCAAACAGTAAGGATCTGGTCGTCCTCAAGGAACTGGTGGAATCTGGCAAGCTCCGACCGGTGATCGACAAGAGCTATTCGTTGTACGAAACACCGGCGGCGCTCGCTTATATCGAAGGCGGACATGCTCGCGGGAAGGTCGTCGTGGGCATCTGAGGACGCCTCCGCCTAGGGGAGATCATCGGTGTCAGGCTCTGATACTGTCATGCACTACGATTTGCGATTGTTACACACAAATGGTGGATCCTAGGAGCTTGTCGAACTTACCTGATCCGGCAACAATCGTTTTAGAATTCGCCCAAATCCACCCTCCGCTTTGGCGAATATTCCAATATACTCCTGCATCGGACGGCGGATTATGACTGAATTCTAAAACGTTTTGCTCGAAATCATCTAAGTCTGACAGGCTCCTAGCAACTAGGGGCGTCTTGTTCGGAGCACGCCTTCGATGTGGGAGAGGGGGACAGGTTGCCGTTCATAGTTCTCAAGCTTCCTCAACAGGCGGCACCGCAATCTTGGTGAGCAGGCTGCGCAGTTTGTTACGTTCTGCTTCTGTTAGTGAGGATAGCATGCTCTCTTCCGTCTCCACATGGGATACGACCATTTTATCAGCCAAGGCGAATCCCTCATCTGTCAGTTGCACCTTGATCCCTCGGCGGTCGTTCGGATCCATGCTCCGCGCGATCAATCCGCGCTTCTTCAAACGCTCGAGCCGGTTGGTCATCGCGGAAGTGGACAACATCATCTCCTCTGAGAGCACCGACGGAGATAGGGTTTCTCCGCTGCCCTGTCGGCGGATCGTCAGGATCACATCAAACCCGGCAAGGTCCAGATCAAAGTTGGACACGTTCGCTAGAATTCCCTGCCGTAGCCTCTTACTAGCCCGCACAATTTCACCACACACCGCCATCGGCGACGCGTCGATATCGGAACGTTCACGCTGCCATTGCGACAGGATGGTTTCCATGGTCGACCCACCCGACGGAAGCTCGTGAGATTCAGTTTTCTTGGTTCGGCTCATCTGTGAAAAAGTGCACCCAGTTAAGTCGATGTAAATCAGTCCGACGTGGGAATACTTTAAGCCGAATAGTTTGGCGTGAAATTAGACCAGGTAGGCTCGGGAATAAAGCTCATGTTGCCCGCAATGGCGCTGCGGTTGCGCTGTGATGCTCCGCGCGGCAACGCGACCATTTTTCAATAACCAAGTCAACCCAAACACTTAAGGGCACCTCCGAAAACCTCATGCGGGCTGGAGCTTGATAAAATCCCCGCTGTCTTCGTTGCTAAAGCGCCCACTATCACACCAGATAGCTTAGCGTTTATCGCCTCGCCAGCGGGAATTTTCTCTGCGCCCCATTTCCACAGCAGGTTTCCGGAGGTGCCCTTAACAACGAAAATCATCATGAAAACGGCCATTGACAAGCGGGTGTTCGGCAATCACCCTATTCCAAGTATAGAATTCGTTCATGATATGGAACAAATTGAAGCCTCTTCTGAAACCGGCCTGGCCCCTGCATTAGAGCGTGGCATGCGGATCCTCGAATGCCTTTCTGCAAAACCTCAAAGGGCGTCGCTGGCTGAAATCAGCGCCGACCTGAACGCGCCAAAGAATTCCACCCTGCGATTGCTACAAACGCTGGTCTCTTGTGGGTATCTGAATCGGGAAGAGTCTCCGCCGCGCTACCGCCTCACAGGCAAACTGCTGCGTATTGGCCAACCGCATGTCGGGGAGGTGAGTTTGGTAGAGTGTTCGCTGGAGGCGATGCGAGCCTTGCGGGATCAGGTTGGAGAGACCGCCCAATTGGGAATTTCGAGCGGCGATGAAGGGGTGATTATCGAGAAGTTGGAGAGCACCTCTGCGATCCGGATAGGTGTGGAAATCGGGCTGCGTTTTCCACTCTACAACAACGCCCCTGGCAAAACACTATTGGCCTATCGCCCTGCGCAAGCGCGCGAGGAGACTATCAAGCGGATTAAGCTGGATCGCTGCACGAAGCGCACCATCACCACGAGACGAGAGTTGAAAAGCGAATGCGAGAGCATTTTAGAGAAGGGATACTCGGTTGATTGGGGTGAGGCCGATGAGGGAATCCACTGCGTGGCGGCTCCGATCCGTGATCGGTCAGGTACGTTGATTGCGACCATTTGGGTATCTGGGATCGCGGGTCGCATGCCAAAGAAAATGTTTTCGGCTATCGGTAAGGAAGTGGTTCAAGCTGCAGATCAAATCGAAAGGAGAATCAGAGGATGAAATGCCTGATTCTAGCTCTGTTCTTCTTCCTCACCCTAGCTTTCCAGATGGTGTGCTGGGCTGACGACGAACACCAGAGGCCTCCCAAAGAGAAGCTGCCTGCGGCAGAAATCGCGATGCCGGAAAAGTCGGTGAAACACGGAGCTAGCGACTCCCAAATGTTGGAAATCGCCCAATCTAATCCGCTCGACTGGTGGTCGCTCAAACGGCTCGAGCGGCCAATCGTTCCAGAAGGCACCCACCCGATTGACGCTTTCATCCGAGCCGAATTGGCGAGTCAGGGGCTCCAGCCTTCGCCATTGGCCGATCGAAGAACCCTGATGCGCCGGCTCACCCTCGATCTTCACGGCATGTTGCCGACGCCTGAAGAGATCAAGGTATTCGAGAACGATTCGGATCCGCGAGCCTGGGAGAATCTAGTGGATGAGTTGCTGGCGTCGCCCCGCTATGGTGAACGCTGGGCACGGCACTGGATGGATGCCGTCCGCTACGCCGAAACACACGGCCACGACGAAGACGCCATCCGCGAGAATGCCTGGCCGTATCGCGACTGGATCATCAGCGCGTTCAACAACGATAAACCCTATGCAGATTTCGTCCGCGAACAGGTAGCCGGCGACGTCATCGCTGCCGACGATCCCTGGGCCACTGCGGCGACGGGATTTCTCGCCAGTGGCCCGTGGGATTCGAGCTCGCAGATGGGCATCCAAGACGGGACCATCGACAAGAAGATCGCCCAGTATCTCGACCGCGACGACATGCTCAGCGCTACCATGTCGACCTTCACCAGCACCACCGTCCATTGTGCGCGCTGTCATGATCACAAATTCGACCCGGTCTCGCTCAAAGACTACTACGCACTGCAAGCCGTGTTCGCTGGTATCGACAAGGTCGATCGGCCTTTCGATCTTGATCCTGCGGTAGCGCTTAAACGCAGGGAGTTACTCGCTGGGCAAACGGGAATCGAATCACAAATCGACGATCCCGCGATGCAGGAAGAAGTTTCCGCGTGGGTGAAGAACTTCGAAAGTAGCGCCAAGAATTGGATGACGCTCACGCCGAAGAAGGTGACCTCCGCTAGCGGCACGCCACACCAGATCCAGCCAGACGGATCGATCTTATTCGGCGGCGCAGCTCCAGAAAAAGATACCTACACCGTCACCGGAACCACCAAGCGCAAACGGCTCACCGCCGTGCAGCTCGAGGTCTTGACCGACGATTCGTTCCCCGTGAAAGGCCCGGGTCGCGCGCCAAACGGCAATCTTCACTTGTCAGAAATCCGCGTGAACATCGGAGGAGTGCCAGTCCCGTTCGCCCGCGCCAGCGCCGACTTCAATCAGGCCGACTGGGAGGTGCACAAAGCGATCGATGGAAACCCGGCCAGCGCATGGGGAATCCACCCGCACGAGGGAAGGCCACACCGCGCGATTTTCGTTTTCAAGCAGGCGGTAGCCGTCACGCCGGACACCAACATCGAGATTATCCTCGAACAACTTCATGGCGGCAGCCACCTCATCGGCCGGCCAAGAATTTCGCTCACTGGCGATGATCAGCCAGACCAAGGTTTCGCCATGCCGGCCGCGATCGAAGCGATCCTCTCTACCCCTGAACCCAAGCGCTCTGCGGAACAGCGACGCCAGCTCGCGCACAACTATCTGAAAGAGAAATACGCCCGCGAGCTCGCCGCCCTGCCAGATGTCGGTAAGATCTTTGCCGTCGCCAGCCAATTCAAAGCGATCGGAAACTTCAAGCCCGCCGGTCATCCGCGCGAGGTTCACGTCCTCCACCGCGGCGACATCCAATCGCCTAAGGAAGTCGCAACCCCCGGCGCGCTGGCCTGCCTGCCTGGCTTGCCGGACCGCTTCGAACTTGCAGATCCAAAAGACGAGGGCGCACGCCGCGCGGCGCTGGCCGACTGGCTCGCCCACCGTGACAACGTTCTCACCTGGCGATCGATCGTGAACCGAGTGTGGCACTACCATTTTGGTCGCGGCATCGTCGCGACACCCAACGATTTCGGCAAGATGGGCGCAGCCCCGACACATCCCGAGTTGTTAGATTGGCTTGCGTTCGAATTCCGCGAACGCGGCGGCAGCCTGAAATGGCTGCACAAAACCATCTTGCTCAGCGACACCTATCGGCAATCGGCCGCTGACCGGCAGGAAGGCATCAAGGCCGATGTCGACAATCGCCTGTTGTGGCGGATGAACCGCCAGCGCCTCGATGCCGAATCGATCCGCGATGCCGTGCTGAGCCTGTCGGGGAGGCTCGATTTGAAAATGGGCGGCCCGTCCGCGCGGCAGTTTCATTCTAGCAAAGGCGTGCATGTCACCCCGAACCTCGACTACCTCGGCTTCGATCCCGATGACCCCGCCAACCTGCGCCGCAGCGTCTACCGATTCGTTTTCCGCACCGTGCCTGATCCGCTGATGCAGGCACTCGATTGCCCAGACGCCTCACAACTTGCCCCACGCCGCGAAACTTCCGCAACTGCACTGCAGGCGCTCGCGATGTTGAACAACCGCTTCCTCGTGCGCCAATCGGAACACATCGCGACCGATCTGAAAGCAAGCCACCCTGATCTGGCCGCGCAGATCAACGAACTATTCCTGCGCGCCTACGGACGCTCAGCTAGCCCCGACGAGAGTGCTCAGATCGCCGCCTACGCCACCAAACACGGGCTCGCAAACGCGTGCCGGATCATCCTTAACAGCAGCGAATTCCTCTTCGTCCACTAGGCAGAAATATGAGCCCAACGACCAACAGACGTGATTTTCTCCTGCGGACTGGTGGTGGATTTGGCGGGCTAGCCCTCTCGCAGGTACTCGGCTCCACGCGGCACCATGCGCCCAAAGCCAAGCGCGTGATCCAGTTGTTCATGAACGGTGGTGTCAGCCAGATGGACACCTTCGATCCCAAACCACGGCTGAAAGAACTCAACGGTAAAACCTTCGATCCCGGCGCCGGCCAGCTGGTCGAATCGGTCACCAACTCCGCCGGTTTCAAAGTGCTCGCCAGCCCCTTCGAGTTTAGCCAACACGGCCAGTGTGGCCGCTGGGTCAGCAGCGTGTTCCCGCACATGGCAGGGGTTGTCGACGAGCTGGCATTCCTCACCTCGATGACCTCGAAGACCAACGTGCACGGTCTCGGCAGTTACATGCAGAACACCGGTTTCACCCTGCCGGGGTTCCCGTGCATGGGCGCGTGGATCAGCTACGGGCTCGGCCGGATCAACAAGAATCTCCCGGAGTTTGTCGTCCTCCCCGACCCAAATGGTCTGCCCTACAACAACCTCGGTAATTTCACCGCCGGATTCCTGCCGGCGAAACACCAGGGCACGGTGATCAACGTGAAAGGTGATGCGCCAATCAATTTCCTCTTCCCTCCTAAGGAAGCGAAACACATCACCCCCCAGAGCGAAGTCGACGGCCTGGAGCTCCTCAAATCCCTCAACCAAAACTACGCGCAACGTTTCCCGGCCAACAGCCAACTCGAAGCGCGCATCGAATCGTACGAGCTCGCCGCGCGCATGCAGCTCAGCGCACCCGAAGTGTTCGATCTATCAAAAGAAACCCAGGCCACCAAAAATCTCTACGGTCTAGAGAACGAGAAAACCTCCGACTTTGCCCGGCGTTGTATGATCGGCCGGCGTCTGCTGGAACGCGACGTGCGTTTCGTGCAAATCTGGAGCGGTGCCGGTGGGCCGAAAAACAACTGGGACAACCACGCCAACATCCACACCGAGCTCCCGCACATGGCGCAGCAGGTTGACCAGCCGATCGCCGCCCTGATCAAAGACCTGAAATCCCGCGGCATGCTTGAAGACACGCTAGTGATCTGGACTACCGAGTTCGGCCGCATGCCATTCAGCCAAGGCCAATCCGGCCGCGACCACAACGGCGGAAGCTTCGTCACCTGGCTAGCCGGCGCCGGCATCAAACCCGGTAGCACCTACGGCGAGAGCGACGAGTGGGGCTGGAAAGCCCGCAAGAAAACCTGGTGTTACGATCTCCACGCGACGATTCTGCACCTGTTAGGGATCGACCATGAAAAGTTAAGCGTCCGCCACAACGGGATAGATCGCCGGTTGACCGATGTCCATGGCCATGTGGTGAACGAGATCTTGGCCTGA
>JBLHKE010000375.1:0-7472 GCA_047619485.1 Verrucomicrobiales bacterium
GGCGTCTTTGGCTGTCATTTGCTGGTTCGGCGCACCAAAATTCAGAACGACCCAACGGTCGTAGTCGGGCGTTGGGAGGGGATCGATTCCCGAACTTAGCGCCCTCAGACGAATGAACCGCCTGGAGCTGGAGGCAATCGGATTCGTATCACGAGCCTCCCATACTTGGTACGACGGGTCGGCATCATCGATCAGCACGAGTTCGACGTCGGCTGTTTCGCTGCTCCAAGTGAGCAAATCTCCAGACACTTCGGCGATTAGAGTATCGTCGCCAGTCCCATTCGCACGTCGATACCGCAGCGTGAGAAAGCCGTCCTCGACACGCGGTTTCGGCAGGGCCTCCGAATCCGCGACGAGCGGATCGAGCCCGAGGAGAAACTCCAGCAGGTTGGTGATTCCGTCCTGTTCCGGGTCGGCGTCCTTGGCCGTCAGCAGTGGATTTGCGGCACCAAAATATCGGGCGGCCCAACTGGCGTAGGCCGATACTGCAGAGGGTCCTTGACCTGGGGTTCCGCCGGAGTCGGAACTTGGTCGCCAGCTTTGTTTCTCATTCCATGTCCGGCGAGGGGACATGGCGTCGATGATGACGAGCGATCGCCCGCCGCCATCGGTCTCTGGGTACCACGCATCGTCGTAGCGAAAGTCGAGGATGCCCGCGCCAAAGTTAGTCAATTCCAAGCGCAGTCGCTCGCCAGCGTTATCGAGTTTCCCAGTGTATTCGCCAGCGACGTCGGCGACCCCGACTCCATACTCGGCTTCGAAAGCGGCCTGATCTGCAACGACGACGATGACCTTACCCGGATTTAGCGTCCATTGCGGAAAATCGAATCGGATACCCTCGCTGAAACGGATACCCGATAGCTCGATCGGCGCTGGACCAGTATTCTGCAGCTCAATGTATTCAAGTGCTGGCGCGAGCGGGTGGTACATGAATTCGGTGATGCGCAGGCTCTCGATCAGAATTGATTCCGCTCCCAGGTCGGCGTTGTTGGAAAATCCGGGAGTTGGCAGGACAAAAGAGGCGAATATCGACGCGCCATCAGTCGCCCGGCCCTCGCTGATATCTTCGCTCTGCGTCGCATAGAAGACCTTGTCGATCTCCTCACCGACTGTGTCGCTGAGGGCGATGCCTTCGGCAACACGCGATAACTGGAAGTCTAGATTTCGCCCCGCGGTGAATGCGACAAAACCGCCGCCGGCGATGTAGCTCTGCGCTATGATCGTCTGGCGCTGTGGCGCGTTCACTGGGTCGTCACTGAGATACAAACCTCCGAGCGCAACTGGCAGCGGATCAGGATTGTAGAGCTCGAGAAAATCCGCATCGAAGATGATCTCGTTGGTCGCCAGCCACTCGTTGATTTTCAGCGTTGCGGGATCGCCCAGCGGCTGAGCGATGTTTGCATCGCCTAGGGTTGCTTGGTTCAGTATCCACTCGAGTCGATGTCCCGCCCGCCCGATCGATTTGCCCGGAACCTGAGATCCGAATGCGATCGAATCGACCAGCGTGCCTGCCGTAGTGTAGAGATAGACTTCATCGCCATCACCATCGAGCCCGAAGCCGAGATGGAGGCCGCTAGTGGTGTTCGGCGCGTCGGCGAAAAGGAGTAGATAGTCGCCCGGGAGCACCGTGGTGTTCGGTGGAAACAAATATTTCATCGGATTGGAGGCATCATCCGAAATACTCGAGCCGGCGAGTTCGATCGGCGTGGTCCCATCATTGTACAATTCGATGACATCAGGGAATGATCCCTCATGCTCGAAGGTGCCGCTGTTGATCGCCAATACTTCGTTGATCACGATGCGGGAGAGCGCGCCATTGACTGTCCAAGGCCTCGATGCGCTCGCGTTCTCAACCGCCTGCCACACACCGGCCGAGTTCTTGCCAATCACATCGACCGAATGCAAACCATCCACCAGTCCGACAATGCTCGCGGGTGTAGTTACGCTGAGTTCAACTCCAAAGGCACCGCCATCGAAGCGATAGCGGTAGTGCGTGATCCCGGGGCCGGCGATCGACAGCGAAGCCACCGACGCGCTCGTCAGGGTCGGCGGTTCTCCGGAAATACTTGCCCCTACGGACACCAAGGCACCCATGTCGAGTCCGTTCGGTCCGGCCTGCAGGGCAGGGGAACCGGCTGCCAATCGAAAGTCCCCCGCGGGGCCGTCGAGAAAACGTGGGTCGGATTCGAGATTGCCAATTCCCAAGGCATGATGTTGCGCCGACACGATCGAGCGATCTACAGAGATGATCGGATCCGGTTCTCCGTTCTGGGAGAACTGATTCTCGAACATCGTCGCGATGTTGTGGAAGATGCTGCCGTCGATGGAGATTTTATCGCCGGGCACGAAACCTGCAAGCGATGGCTCGTCGAAGTTGATCGCGGCCACGGCGACATCGGCGACGGTGTTATTTTCAAAAGTCGCACGTGAGTTCCCTTTCAAAAGCAGTACGTGATCGACGTCGGCGAAGATGTTCCTAACAATGGTCAAATCCGAACCGCCGGTGGCGGCAATGGCATTCGAGGTGCCACCACCCGGCTGTGCTTGATGGACGTTCTCAAAGAGGTTGCCTTCGATGTGCGCGTCTGCACCGTTCAGGTCGAGGATGTCGTCCGATCCGCCATGGAATGTGTTCGAATAGGCTTGGAAAATCGGGCCCGGCCGTTGGCAATCGGAGAACGCTACCACATCGCTGTCCCCCAGCGTGGTGCCGAAAGTGTTGCCTTCGAGGACGAAATATTCTCCGCCACCGAGGCTGCCCCCGCGGATGGCTTCCTCGCCGTCGATCGATGGGAAGACCGAGTTGCGGACGATCAGGGACGGGTGATCGACTTCGAGGATCGTCTCGGTCGTTCCGCCCCAGCCCATCGAATCGATCGTCACCTTCGACCTGTCCACCTCGATCGATTGGCTGCCCGCGGTGGCGTAACTCATGTCCACGAAGGCGAGGGCGTTGTCTTCGAGGGTTCCGTCAAACAAGATGCCGGCCCATCCGGAGGCGTCTCCCGGCTCCCGGGTCAGCTGGATGCGCTGAGTTGCGTTGCCTGCCGCGACCAGCCTGCCGCGGACGATGATCCGTGCTCCATCGCGAAAATACACGCTCGTCCCTGGCTCGATCGTCAGGGTCACGCCGGGTGGAACGATTATGTCGCCGTCAATCACGAACGGTCCGCCTGTCGCAGTTAAGGTTGTGTCGCTCACTAGTGGGCCAGCGGGAATCGTGGTCGTGCCACCGACGTCATACCAGAGCTCGACGGTCTCACTGGCGAGAATTTCGTCGTTTTCGCCGAGCGCCTGAACGAGAATCGTATTCACGCCGGGAGTGATTCCGAAGTCGAAGTCGGCGGATGTCGCGGCGAGCTCCAAATCCATGCTGATGTCGGAGCTGGCTCCATCCAATTGATGGATTTCCACTGCGATGGTGTTGATTCCGTTAACAAGTACGCCAGCGGGCACTATGAACGAATCGATCTGCTCGGCAGTGGCCAAAGCGAGATCGCTGAAAGTCGCATCTGCTACAATGTTCACGCGCGCTACCTCCGTGCCGTTGATGTAGACGGCCGCCCCATCATCGTAGTTGAGCGTCAGTGTCATATCCGCTAGTTGCGTGACATCGTCGACCGCGAAAGTCGTCCGGAAATACGTGGTCGGGTACTTGGCTAATTCGTCAGGGCCATAGCCGACCGTGGTTGCCTCGTCGCCGTCGCCGTAGCCAAGCTGGGCGGGGCCGGATGGCCAAAGGCTGTCATCGAAGCCGGTCTCGCGCCATGCCACGCCCTGGTCGGAACCTTCGTCGAGGTATTTCCAGTCGCTGCCGAAGGGCAACAAGGTCACATTGGCGTCCAGCACGCTCGACCATGTGCCGTCTTTCACATTGAGCGCCGCATCCTGACCGTTAATTAGAACGCGACGCGTGTTGACGGCATCGATCGAGCCACCGAGTCCAGTCGCCAGCGGATCCGTGGTGTAGGGGAGGCCGTTCTGCGGATTGAGGTTCGACCCGACTGAGAAACTCGACGGGATCTGTGACAGGATACTCGCGCGGCGTTGATCCATGAATGTGACGATGTCGTCGATGACGTTCTGCGGCACCCAACCGTCCGCACAATGTCGCACCAACTCGTTGAACTGCTCTGCCGAGAAGCTCGACTCCCCCAGATCTCTCAAGTGCGCGTAGTATCTGCGGGCGATCTCCGGATGGTTGAAGAACGGAACCAGCTGGCCGATCGAGTTGCCAACAAAGTTGTTCTCGATGGCTTGAAAGATGGTGGCGTTCGGGTTGGAGCCGGTATCGCCCAGGCCGAAAATTGTGTCTAGGTCGTGCGGGATGAGGACAAATCGCGGGTCGTTCATCCCGCGATACATCGAATAATCGTCGTCGTGGCCGTTACTGAGATTGGTCTCGCTATTGTTCAAGAACGCCATCACCGCAAACCACCGCGTCCACTGGTCGATGTTCACCACTGCATCGACCTGGTCGAAATAGGTTTCGCCGGACGCGCTGTTCATGACCTTGAGCAACTGGTGCAGGTCGCTCCAATCATTCGCCGAGCTATTGGAACCCTTGCTCCAGCCGTCCCCCAGGTAAGCGTTGATGTCGGGTGAGGAGTCGGCCTCCGAGCGGACCGCCCAGCGCGCATCGGGGCGTCTTTTCTTGTAGTGATTCCCGTCTGAATCGTCCGGGAATTGGTGTTTGGCGAACTCGCCACCCAGCGGCTCGAGATGGACGTATGAACCGTAGAGTTTCGAATCCTGATCGTCGCTGGAGTGGTCGACACCATTGAGTCGAACTTGCACCGGAATTGCATCGGGTGCGGCGATGTCAGAGGCGCGGTGCAGTTTCATGCCGATGGTTTGCAACCAAGAGAACTGCGTGTTCAGATTCATGCGAGTGGAACCTTGCCATGGTTCGTCCCGAGGGACGTTGACCCGCCAGTTGCGCGGCAGGCGCCCGCGGCTGCCGGCACCGCGCACCCGCAAGCCACAGCGATAGCGCACATCGAAGTCCGTCCCCTGGCGGACGATGAAAGTCGCGTTCTTCTGGGCGTTGCTGCCAGAGTTGTAGTTCCTGGGCCGGAAATCAATTTCCTCGCCCACCGGCAGGATCAAGCGGTAGACCGGCTGCTTGCCTGCGTAGGATTCGTCATCGACTTGGTAGAGTAGATTGGCTCCTTGGGTGCCTGCTCCATCCGTCGAAGGCGGCCAGGTCCGGGTGTTCGTTCCGTCGCTGGACGCGAGGTAGAACTCGACCACCGCCCCGTCCGCTTGCGCCGGAAGTGTCGCGGAAAACTTGCCGCCGCCATCCGCGCGCATCGGCACGCCGAGAAAGGCATCAGGATTGCGGGCGGACAATCGATAGTAAACGGTCGCTGACAGTCCCGCGTCGCTCTCGTTCTTCAGTTCGGCTGTGACGGTGACTGGCTCGCCTGGGCGCGGCACCGCGGGGCGATGTTTCACGTTTCGAATCAGCGGGGCTATGTCGGTGGCCGCGACCGAATTTACTGATCCCGGCGTCGGCGCAGCCGCTGCCCAGTTTTGACCAGTCTTGTTCGGCATCAATGGGTTGATCACCTGGATCGAATCTCCGCCGCCATCGTGAGAGGCGACCCAGATCCACCCATCTTCGCCTCCCTGTTGCTGTGGCCGGCGGCGCGCCCAGTCGCCTTGGTCGCTGTAGTCGACATCGTCAGACTCGTTGCCCGCAGCGTCGAAGAGTTGCACGCGTTCGCCACTGTTGCTCAGGCGCCCGGTCCAGTTTCCGGCGAGATTTGGGATCGCGCCATACGCTGCTTCGAAGGCTGCGGAATCCGCTGCGACGACAAAATACTCTCCCGGGTTGATCGAGACGTCCGGGAAGGTGAAATCGATCCCGTTGGTGAACTGCCAGCCGAGAAGATGGATCGGACTGCTACCGATATTGGAGAGCTCGATGAATTCCTCGCTGTCGTTCTCGGAGGCGGGGTGGGACATGATCTCGCTGATGGCGATCGATCCCGCCGCTACGCCGACCTCGATCGACACCGTCACCGTTTCCGATTCCAGCTCGCCGTCGCTGACCTTATAGGTGAATGGCTCGATTCCCTCGAATCCGTTTGCTGGTTGATAGGTGAATGCGCCATTTTCTTGCAGAGTCAGGGTTCCGCTGGCGACATCGTCGACGAGGATGGCAGTTAGATTGCTGCTGTCGATATCCGTGTCGTTTGCCAGCACGCCTGTCTCCGCGGGAATCGTCGCGATTGTGCCGATCACCGTGAAATATCGATCGTCCTGTGCTGCTGGCGGATCGTTGACTGCCTGCACTTCGATCGTGACCGTTGCTGGCGGCGAATCGCGCAGTCCGTCGTTCAAGTGATAGGTGAAGCTATCAGCCCCAAAAAAGTTGGGCTGTGGCAGGTAGGTCAGTGATCCGTCGGGGTTCAAGCTGAGTGTTCCATTCGAGACATCGATATCGATCATGGGCGTCAGCGGGTCATCTTCTGCGTCCGTGTCATTGCCGAGAATTCCGAGGGACGCATTTAGATCGAGCGCTGAGTCTTCTTGGATCGAGTACGAATCAGCGACAGCCACCGGTGCGGCGTTTAGGTAAATCGTCACCGTTGTCGGCGGCGAGGTGGCAGACGCGTCGGCGGCGCGGTAGCTGAAGGTGACCGTCCCGGTGAAGGCAGCCGTGGGCGTGAATTCGAACCAGCCGTCAGGGTCGAGATCCAAGCTGCCAGACGCTGGACCTGATTCCAGCTGGGCAGTGATGGAATCCATGTCGACATCGCTGTCGTTGGCGAGGACGTTGCCCGTAATCGGTTGCCCGGGATCCACAATGTAAAAATCGTCGTCCGCTACCGGCGGATCATTGCGCGGAGCGACCGTGATCGTGACCAGCGCTGGCAACGAACTGTCGAAGGTGTCGAAGGCTGTGTAGCTAAATGTGTCGACTCCATGGAAGTTGGGATCAGGGGCGTAGGTGAACCCGCCATCAGGGGCGATCGAGAGCGTGCCGTTCTGCGGTTCGTTGACGACTGTCGCCGTCAGTGGGTCGTTCTCGTCGTCGGTGTCATTCACAAGCAGCCCTGAACCGATCATCACGATTAGCGGTTCGTCCTCGATCGCAGCGTAGGCATCTGGGACGGCGACCGGGATCGCATTGGGACCGCGGACGACCGTGATATTGGCAGTGCCTTGGGCCGTGAGCACGCCGTCCGTCACCTCGTAGACAAAGGCAACATCACCCCTGAAATTCGGCTCCGGCGTGTAGGTGAACGTGCCATCGGCACTGAAGTTGAGATCTCCCTGTGCCGGGTCGCTCACCAGACTGGCGGTGAACGGTAGACCATCGGGATGAAAATCGTTCGCCAGCACGCCAGCCGAATCGCTGCTGGCTGCTCCGATGCGAGCGCTCAGGTATAGGTCGAAGCTGATGTCGCTGCTAGACAGGTCCGCTTGATGGATCTCCACTGCAAAGGTGTTCTCGCCCTCGA
>JBLHKE010000376.1:0-7462 GCA_047619485.1 Verrucomicrobiales bacterium
CTCAACTTCGCCTGCTTCGTTTACGACGGCGTGCCCGACTACAACGGCCACCCGGCCGCCGAGCTCACCACTTTGCCGGTCTATCATGTAATCACCCGCGACGCCGACTGGCGCCAGTGCTACGCCTGGGATTCGAACGACCAGATCACCCAGGGGGGCGGCAACAGCGACCGGCACTTCTACAACTGGACTGGCACCTTCGTCTATGAAGGCGTCGTCTACGACAACATCCGCTACCGCCTGCGCGGCGCCAACGGGCGCTACCACCGCAGCGGCAAACGCTCGATGCGATTCCGCTTCAACGACGGTGATTACATGCAGGCGCGCTATCAGGACGGCACGCCCTTCGGGCAAAAATGGCGCACCTTGACCACCGGCAAGGGCTTCGAAAACCGCGGCACGCTCACCTACGCCCTCAACGAGGCGATCAACATGTACCTGTGGGACAAGATCGGGCTACCCGCGCAGACGACACTGTGGGCACACCTGCGTGTCATCGACGGCGCCGACGAGGCACCGGACCAGTGGCGCGGCGATTTCTGGGGGCTGCAATTCGTCGTCGAGACCTACGACGTGCGCTTCCTCGAAGAACACGACCTGCCCAAGGGCAACCTCTACAAACTGATCAACCAGGAGCGCGGCTGGGAACGGCTGCCGCGCTACCAGGCGGCTGCCGCGCCCGCCGACGGCTCCGATCACAATACAATCGAATCCACCCTCACCGGCAGCAGCACGGAGACCTTCATCCGCGACCACGTCGACGTCGAGAAATACTACCTCTATCACTCCCTATCCCAAGCGATCCGGAACTACGACTTTTGGCCGAGCGCGAACAAGAACATGGTCTATTACTTCTACCCCGACTACACGGTAGGCAACGGCGGCAAGGGCGGCAAGGGCAAGTTGTGGATCCTGCCCTGGGACAGCGACGCCACCTGGGGGCCGACTTGGAACAGCGGCCACGACGTCGTCTACAACTCGATCTTCCCTGCCTCTGGCGGCGGCTCCGACAGTGCTTCCACCGCGGAGCTGTGGCCGGAATATTACAACACCGTGCGCGAACTGCGCGACCTGCTCTGGCAGGAGGACCAGATTAGCCCGCTGATCGAAGAGTTCGCCGCGGTGATCACGCCCATCCTGCCGGCCGACTCCGACCGCTGGAAAAACGCCCCGGCGGACGCCGGCAACTACAACGCCCTCGGCGGCCAGGGCGCGATCTCGCTCGACGCGCTGGTGCAGGACTTGAAGAACTTCGCCTTCGTCGGCGGCTCTTGGCCCGGGGGCGAAGTCGGCAACAGCGGCCGCGCCGCCAACCTCGACAACATCCAAGGCGCGCGCGGCGAAGGTGCGCTGATCCCAGAAACGCCCACCATCACCTACTCGGGTAGCCCGGGTTTCCCGAGTGACGGGCTGCGCTTCGACTCCTCGGCCTTCGCCGACCCGCAGGGCGACGGGAGCTTCGCGGCGATGGAGTGGCGGGTGGCCGAAATCACGCCGCTCGGCGGACGGGTCGTCACCTTGATGCAAGCCGGTTCCGAGTGGCACTACCTCAACGACGGCAGCGACTAGGGCAGCGCCTGGCGCGAGCCAAGCTTCAACGATGGGAGTTGGGAGTCCGGTGCCACTCCGGCGGGTTACGGTGGGATCACCAGCGTGCCGGTGTTCGCAACCACTATCGATTACGGCGGTGCCTCCACGGATCGCCACGAGACCACCTACTTCCGGAGCCTTGTGAACATCGAGGATCCCGAGCTGATCGAGTATTTCGACTTCGGGCTGCATGTCGATGACGGCGCAGTGGTTTACGTCAACGGGGTCGAGGTCATCCGCGACGGCTTCAACCTGGCCACCGCGATCGCTTACGATGTCCTCGCCGACTCCAGCGGCAACGAGGGCGTCTTCGACCGCTTTAAGATTAGCCCTTCGTTCTTCCAGGCTGGCGACAACCTCATCGCCGTCGAACTCCACCAGAAGACCCGCGGCAGCAGTGACCTGGTGTTCGACATGGATCTCATGGCGAAAGAGCGACTGCTCCCGGCTGGCGAGAGTTTGCAACTGGAGTGGGATGCGGTTTGGGAATCGGGTGAACAGGCAAGCTTCAGCGCATCGCAGGACATTCCGATCGCCCCGATCCGGCCCGGCCGTAACTACCGCGGCCGTGTCCGGCACAAGGACGATAGCGGCCGCTGGAGCCATTGGTCGGAAGGGCTGCAGTTCATCGCCTCCGCCCCTGACACGACGCCCTTCGAAGAGAGCATCGTGATCTCCGAGTTCATGTACCACCCGGCCGAGGCGACGCCCGCAGAGCTGGCGCTCGGCTATAGCGACGAGAGCTTCGAATACATCGAGATTACCAACATCGGCAACGCCACCATCGACATCTCCGGACTGCGCTTCACCAAAGGGGTCGATTTCGATTTCCTCAGCAGCGACATCACCAACCTCGCCCCCGGTGAACGCGCGCTGGTGGTCACCAACCGTGCAGCCTTCGAGTCGCGCCACGCTGCGGGCAAACCGGTCGCCGGTGAATGGGAGGCCGGCGACCGCCTCTCCAACGGCGGCGAACGGCTCAAGCTCTCTTACGGCGCCGGCATCCCGATACGTGACTTCGACTACCTCGACGAGTCCCCCTGGCCCTCCGCACCCGATGGTGGCGGCTTTTCACTAACATTGATCGATCCCGGCTCGGCCCCCGACCACAGCGATCCCGCCAACTGGCGATCCAGCATCGCCCCTGGCGGCAGCCCGGGCGGGGAAGATGCCAGCAGCTTCGACACTTGGGCGACCGGCTTCGGCCTGAGCTCCGACGACCCGGATCTCGACAACGACGGCGACCAGCTCGGCCTGTTCAGAGAATACGCGCAGGGTGGTCGCCCTGACGCCGCGCTTCCTAGCGAAGGGCTGTTTGACATCGAAATCGAAGAGCTGGTAGTGGACGAGGTCACCGCTCCCTATGTCGTCCTCAGCATCGCCAGCAACCTCGCCGCCGACGATGTGGAGTTCCGCATCGAGCAAAACTCCGGTTCCCTCACAGGCCAATGGCAAGACGTCACCGGGGAGTTCGTCCTGCATTCCGACCAGCCGCTCGGCGCCGGCCGCGCCCTGCTGTGCTACCGCACCCCGCTGCCGCTCGACCTGCGCCAACACTGGCGGGTGAAGTTCACCGCCAAGCCGTAGCGCGAGCGGAAGCGACTCCGCCTCCTCGATCCAGATTCTCCTGCGCCTGCCCGATCCCAACCAGGGCACACAACACAGACCATCCAAGCAACTGCTTTGTCATCTCCGCCCTTAAATCGTCGGTGCAGAACGGCGAGGCCGGTAGGCCTTCGTGATCCGACGAATCGCGATGTGTGTTGTTTTCATAAATTTGTAAGTGTCTCAACGAGTCGGTTTTGCAGGCAGGATCGGGACCTCGCAGAATGTCAGGGCGGCGATGCCGTTCGCCCCGAAGAGGAGTTTCGTCTGGCTCCATGATCGCTCGTCGAGATAGCTGATCGACTTCGCCGCGGAGCCTTCCTTCAGTTTCAGCGTGACGACATTTCCCTTCACACGGCCCGACTCAACCTTGCCCTTCTCTCCATCGAGAGAAAACTCGCTCACCAGATCCGCGAACCAGATCACGGGCTGGTCGAATTCCAGCACGATCTCGTCCATTTTGCGGCCCGTGTAGTAGGCTTGCTTGAGATTCGGTGCGATCAGCGCATCCGCGACCTCTCCACCGTAAAAGTCCCGCTCGATCAACGGTTGAACCATTCGCGCGAATTCGCTCCAGCCGGCCAAGGGAAAGTGACACGGTCCCGGCGGGTTGATTCCCACCGTCGATAGAACGTCCATGTTCGAATAGAGGCTCGGCAAGGTCCGCTGCACCTCTCGGAGCATGTTGCCATTGCCGTTCCCCATACTGCAGGAGTTCGGCCAGATCTGATAGATGTAGTAGTGCCGGATATTCGGGAAATCCTGCTTCCAGTCCGCCGACATCTCGACGAAGTATCGCTGATAGCTCTCCCAGCCGTAGCCGCCATCGGGACCAGCCGCCCCCTGGTCGTTCTCGCCCTGGTGCCACAGGACGGCGCGGATGCCGTGCGTCAGCCTGGCATTCTCCACGCGCCAGAGCATCCGCCCGTACATCGTGTTCAGGTCAGTGTGATTGTCCTCATTCCGCTGGTGTTCGTCGATGCGGGTGCCACCCACCGCGGCATTGATGATGCAGATGGGAACCTTCTGGCTTTCCACAAGGCTCTTTGCAAGTTCCATGCCCCACCACCCGAGTTGGGCCACCTCTCCCTTCTGAGCCTTCCAGACCGGGCTGCACCACAGGTTGGTTCTCTTGGCCGGAACACCCTCGGCATCGCCGAAGCGTTCGCGAACCCAAGCGCTGGCATCTCCCCGCCCTGCCAGACCTCCATAGCTGCGGATCCATTCATTGGTCACCGCGGGGGACTTATCGTGGGTGTCGGTTGCCAGAGCGTTGGATTGCCCGTCGATGAGATAGGCGTCTCCACAAACAATGTTGCCGGCTCGGTGCAGAATCGTCTCAGTGCCGCCGGTTTTGGCGACGAGTTCGACCCTGTATTTGATCAAGCCAGCCTCAAGTTTGGCCGCGAACGCGTAGGCATTTTCCTCCGTTGGTTTCTGTTCCACGGTCTTGATCAGCTTGTCGTCGGCATAGAGTTTCAGGAACAGGCTGTCCGCAGCCTGCGCAAGCGTCCCATTGCAGTAGAGCGTGCCTTCATTCTTGTCGTCGCGGGCATAGAACTGCTTGTCCTCGGGCTTCTCATCCTTGCCGGGCTTGCGCTCGACCCAGGCGTCGCTCTTCGGCTCGTTGACCATGATCGTGGCGCTTGCCGTGCTCGGCGTTCCGCCGTTGCTGATGGTCGCCATCACCGTCATCGCCCCGCTGTTCTGGGCACGATAGAGAATCAATGATCCCAGCTCGCCCCTCTTGACAACAGCGAGCCCCGAGACATCGAAATCCCAAGTCAGCTCCCCTGCCCCGCTCGCTTTCAGGGCGCTCAGATTGGCAATCTCCGGCACCACCTCGATCGTCGTGCGCCCGTCCCAAGTCGCCGGTGCCTTCAAGGTAAAGACCGGTTCCGCGATGCCTTCCTTGATCGTGATCGCGATGTCCTGCGTCTTCACGCCGTCCGCGCAGACCGCCTTGAATTGCAGGGTCGCCTTCTCGTCCCCCACGACGCGCCCGGCGTCGAAATCGTAGCTGAATCGATCAGTCGCCACCACCGTCTCGCGGCCGTCGCGGGTGAGCGTCCAGTAAACTTTCAGCGCCCCTCCGGCCTTTGCCGTGAGGGTGGTGCTCTTCCCTTCCGCGATGGTGAGCGTCTTCTTGGAAACGGAGAAAGCATTCCCTGATTGACTCACCGAGCCAACCAGCGTCTGCAGCGGCTTCTGGTTCTCGTATTGCAACCGCACCCAGTCCGCCGAGCGCGTGACCTTGGAAATGCGCACCTCGTCGAGATCGCCGACAAACCTGTAATTGTCATACCAGCCGCCGAGATACATCCGCGCCGGACTCTTGATCGCCAGCGGGGCACCGGTGCTGGTCGAGACGCCGTCGAGGACGCCGTTCACATAGAGGCGTGAATCGCCGTTCTTGAAGGCGTGGACCACATGGACCCATTCGGACGTGGCAAGGGTGGTGCCGCCCTTGACGTCCGCGCCGGAAAAGTAACATTCCATCTTAATGTGCGGCGGACTGAAGAACTGCATCATCACCTTGCCCTGCGCCGCCTCGTTGCCCCAGGCGAGGACGGTCGCGTTCGACTGCTCGCCCCGGAACCAAGCTTCGGTGGTGTGGGGGCTGGAGCCGGTCGGGTAGGAGATGATGTTCTGGCCGCAGGAAACGCCCTTGCCGACGGTGAAATGTCGGCTCTTCCCGATCATACCGGGAGCCGCTGTGGTGCCGGTATCCTTCGACTCGAGCGTGCCGGTCTCATCCATCACCGGATCGTTCATGTGCCAGACGCTGAGGTAGCCGTTGGACTCGTTGAAGACCGCCGTCCCGCTGGATTCGCTCGCCGCATCCGATTTGCCCCAATGCAGATCAAGTTTCTGGCGGGTGTTGCCCTTGATCAGCGGGATTCTCACCCAGATGCTGGCAGCGCCTTGTTCAGCATTCCACTCATCCACCTGATAGGCCAGAGGCTTACCCTGCGCCGAAAAACGGAGATCTTCGCCGCCCGCCTTCGCCTGGCTGAAATCGAACCATTCCTGATGCAGACGCACCAGCACGGGAAAGTCCTTTTCCGTCGCCGAGGCCGGCAGGTTCGCGCCGTCCGGCGTGGTCAGGATCGCGATCGATCCGTTGTGCTGCCAACCCGCATACTGCGCGGAGACGCTTCCTGACAGCACAGCGAATGCTGCCGTCCCGATCATCAGTTTCTTGATCATTCCGTTCATTGATACGTGGATATTTTTCTTCATTTTCGATTGATCAAATTGCATCCCAGTTATGTTTCATTCGTCCTCATCGCTCTTCCCTACTCCTTAGCCGGCCTCACATTCAGAACGCCGGAGCCCTTAATAGAGTTCGGCGTGCTGGTTGCACTGTACTTGCCCGACGCTTGTGCCTTCCCGTCGAGAACGAGTCCCTTCACCTGCATCTCGCCTTCGAATGCTAGATCCAGTGTCGCGTTCTCAGCGACGGTCACTTCGGTATTCGCACTCAAACTGCGTGTATTCGTCAGGGAAAGCGTGCCCTCGGCAACTGTGGTTGGTCCGGTGAAACCGTTGCTGCCGGAAAGACGCCAAACGCCTGTTCCAGTCTTTGTCAGCGCCATCGTGGCTAACTTCTTGCGATCATAGGGGTTATCGAGATTGCCAGCCAACTCACCCGTCCCGGTCGTGGAACCCGTGAGCACAAGAGCCTTCGAGTGGCCGAAGCCGGAGATGTCGAAGGGACTTGTGAACTTCAACTGTCCGCTGCCCGACTGGTCGAAGGTCACGGTCTGCTTCTGCCCGGTGAGATCAATGATACGATCGGAGACTTCTCCCCCGCCGGTATACTTCAAGGTGCAGTTGCCGACAAAGTCGATCATGCCGATATCAAGCGTGGTTGGCGCGCCCAAGCTGCTGCTGGATTTGCCGCCGACAACGCGATTGAGCGACGCGACGCTCAGCGTGCCGCTCTCGAGGATTGTCCGGCCGGTGTAAGTATTGTTGCCCGAGAGTTGCAGAGTCCCAGTCCCGCATTTTTTGATGGTAAACGATCCGCGCCCCGGGCCTTTGGCGTCAGCGATATTGACGGACAATTCCTGCGCCTCCTCGGCATCGGAAGTGTCCAGGGCGAAGATACTGCCGGTCATCAAGCCGCTGCTGTGAACCCCGGTGGTTAGCTTGTAGAGCAGTGTGCTGGCCTGCCCACTGGTGAACTGGCCCTCGCCTCCGACACTCAGATGAATCGCAGCCGTGTTGAATACGGTGATCTTCGCCGGAGTCCAGCTAGCCG
>JBLHKE010000377.1:0-7424 GCA_047619485.1 Verrucomicrobiales bacterium
GCGCTCACTAAGACTTCACGGTCAAGCCCGAAAGCTCTAAAAGCTCTAAAAGCTGCGGGAAAAACGGGAGACGATGCTCCAATCAAGTGGCCGTTATGTCACTTGATATCTGACCTGTCTCAGGATGCCAATACGGCGGCGTCTAGCTCGGCGAAATCATATGACGTTTTTCTTTGGCCGCAGCTGGGATCTTCGGCCGGTTATGAAGCGCAACGGAAGGCACAAGGGCGATCCGTCCAGTTCACTGCCGCGAAACTCCCGCCTCGGGTGCGATTTCGGTCGGGCCAGAGATGCTGTTCAGCGCGATCAGATTCCTCTCCCCGTCGCCGGCAAAGCGGAGCGAGCCGCGGGCGCGTTTTTCTTTGCGTGTCTCGGCGATGGTGCATCCGGTGATGATCACGTCTTCGCAACCTTTCGCATCGATCGCATACGGGGCGCCGTCTGCGAAGACGCATCCGCTCACCGCCAGCCGTTTGCAGTTCACGATCTCCAACAACGACGCCCCGCTCTTCTGACCTTCCTCGGATTCGTCGCGGAAAGTGCAGCCGGTCAGGGTGCAGTCTTCGCTATCGATCAGGCGCACGCCGGTGCCGAACTGCGGGGTGTGGCGGCGGAACTGGTTCGTGCCGATCGTGATGAGGCGCGACTGCTCGATGAGCAGGTTGCGCTGACCGCAGGAGTAGATCGTGTTCCCGCTCAAGGTGATGCCGTAGCAGCCGGTGAGGTGCACGTTGTTCTGTTGCGAACCGATGACATTGCCGGTGATCGAGATCAGACCTGGAGGCCGGGAGGCATCTGGTTTTTCGATGATGCGGATGTTGGCGCCACCTTTTGATTCGGTGGCTTGGATCGTGTTGGACGCGATCGTCACCTCGTTGACACTCGCGCCCTCGGCGGTCGTGTCGATCCAGATCTCCGCCGTTGGGCCGCCCGGGAGTCCCTTATGGGACTTGTCGTTGTTGTATTCGATATCGTTGCCGGTGATCTGCAGGTTGCGGATCTCGGAGCGCTCGATGCGGATACCGCCGAGGCGATTGTAGCTGATGTGCGAGCCGGTGATGTTGATCTGGTGGAGGTTGAGCCCGTCGAGAAAAATGCCGACACCGTGGTTGTGGTAGAGGTGGCAATTGCTGATGATGACGTTGCGGTTGCGCTCCACCAGGTGGATGGCGTGGCGGGTGTGGCGCACCATCACGGCGTCGAAGACCGACTGCATGGTGCCAGCCAGCTCGAAACCGTCGGCCTCAGGGTGCGCGCCCTCGATTGCGATACCGCGAACGGTTGGCATGCGTTCTGTTTTCCAGGTCGCGGGTGTCACGCTGCCAGGATCGCCAGTGCCTGCGTGGTTTCCCGTGAGTCGGAAAGCCGGACCGGCGGCAGCCATGACGATCGTCGCAGTGCCTGCGTCGCCAGTGATCGCGCAAGTGCCACGCGAGCCGATCGGGACTTCGATCGTGCCGCTGATCTTGTAGTTGCCCTTGGGGAATTCCAACAAACCATCTCCATCCTTCATCGCGTGTCGGATGGCGGCGGTGTCGTCGGTGATTCCGTCGCCGGTGGCTCCAAATTGTCTAACGTCGCTCATGGGGAAAGTCTGGCGCAATCCGCACCCGTTGGCCAGCGTAGACGGAGCTGGAGAGTCTGCGCTTCAACTGTGTTTGGGCAGAATGCGGGCGGCGGCCTCGGCTGGTCTAGCGGCTGGCTACAATCTCCGTCAGCTGTTTGGTCGCGATACCAATCGGCCGATCCAGCGGGATGCCCGCGCAGGTGAGCAAGGTCGTGAGCAGGTCGCCCTGATTGCCCTTGGTGTCGGTGAGGAATTGTCCGGTGTTGACTGAACCTCCCCCGCGTCCGGCAACGATGAAGGGAAGGTTCTTGCGCGAGTGGTCGCTCCCGTCCTCCAGGCCAGAGCCCCACATCATGATGCAATTGTCGAGCAGGGTGCCGTCACCTTCCCGCAGGCTGTGCATCTTCTTCACCATGTAAGCGAATTGGTCGATGTTGAACTTAGTGATCGCAGCCACTTTGCGAATCTTCTCGGTGTCTGTGTTGCCGTGATGGGTCTGGGAGTGATGCTCGTCGTTGAATCCAAGTTCCGGATAGGAAACCCCGTTCGGCAACGAGCCGACGTAGGTGCTGACACGGGTGGTGTCGGTCTGGAAGGCCAGGACGTTGAGGTCGCACATCACCTGCATGTACTCACTGCGTTTGTCACCTTCGGGAATCTTGATCTCGATGGTCGGGGAATCGGAGGCCTTGCGCTTGCTGACGCTGACTCCAGCCTTTTCCAGAGCAGCCTCTTGCTGGCGATACTCAATAGCGGCGATACGGCGTTCGACCGAACGCACGCTGTCCAAATATTCGTCCAGCTTGTGCTGATCGTTCTGGGGTAACTTTTTGCGGAGGTCTCTGGCTCCTCCGATGACCAGATCCAACATCTGTCGATCGAGCGGGTTCGCCTGGGAGGTTTGGCCGGGCTTGTCGGATTTGCGGAACAGCCGATTGAGAACGCTGCGCGGATTGGTCTCTGCGGGGACCGGCTGAGTGGGCGAACGATAGCTGCAGTAGTTGTAATACCCCTCGTGCAATCCCTCCTGGTTCTCCTTGTGTGTCTGAGGCATGGTCGCCAACTCCAGAGAGGGCAGTGATGTTAGACTGCCCACGTAATTGGCGGCAATCTGATCTGCGGAAATCGCGATATTGATCCGATTGCGGGTGGCCGCGTCTGGCAAAATCGCCGTGAGCCAGGTGGATAGTTCAAGCGCATGGGGAGCACCATTGAACGGGGCAATCGGGACGCCCGAGATGCCTTTCATCAGTAGACATTGGTCGAGCACCGTTCGCAGCGACTCGAGGGCAGGCGGCGGTGACGAGAGGAAACTCTTTGAATCTTTGGGCCAGAACTGATCCATGACGACCCCGTGGGGCATGTACATGAAACCCAGTCGAACTGGTGGTTTGAAAGGCTTGTCCTTGGTGGACTCTGCCCAACCCATGGTATCCAGAAGCGGCAGCGCCAGTGAGGCACCAGCTCCTCTCAAGAAGGTGCGACGATCAACTAGGAAGTTTTTTGTCATAGGAGGAGTTGGCGGTTATTCTTGGATTCGACGGAAAGTGAATGGGTAGCTAGTGACGATTTCAGAGATGAGGGTCTGCATCCGGTAGTCGTCACTTTCGATAGTTTCCATCAGCTGATCCACCACAATTTCGTCATAGCCTTCCAGCTGGCGGCATAAGGCATAGGCCAGGAATCGCTCTGTCAGGTTGCGCGCGAGGTCACCCTCGCGTGCGGCGATGATGGCTTTCAGTTCTTTGGGAGAGGTGAAATGCTTCCCGCCGGGAAGCTCGCCTGCGGCATCGATCGGGCCTCCGCTATCGTCCTGCTCGCGCCAGCGCCCGATGGCATCGAAATTCTCCAAGCCAAAGCCGATGGGGTCGAGCACCTTGTGGCAATTCGCGCACGTGGCATTGGTCTGATGCAGTTCTGTGCGCTGACGCAGGGTCAGGTTGGCGACTGCCTGAGGGTTTTGTTTTTCCAATGCCGGAACGTTCGGTGGAGCGGGTGGCACATGTTCCCCCAACACTTGCTCAAGCACCCAGACTCCGCGTTTGACCGGGCTGGTGCGGTTGGGGAATGATGTCGTCGCCAGCACGCCCGGCATTCCCAGGATCCCTCCGCGATTGGCATCCGTCAGCTTCACCTTGCGCATCTCGGTTCCGGTGACGGTTTTTTCCATGCCGTAGAGCGTAGCGAGTGCCGCGTTTAAGAATGTGTAATCGCTGTCTACGAAGCGGACGACACTCTGGTTCTCATGCACGATGCTCTCGAAGAACAACCGGGCCTCTTCGTACATTGAGAGGCGCATCTCGGCGGTCATCTGCGGAAATTTTTCGGCGTCGAATGTTTTGCTGTCCAGATCACCAAGTCCCAGCCATTGCGCGCCGAAACCATCAAATAGGGCGCGGGAACGGTCGTGTTGGAGCATCCGTTTCACCTGCGCTTTCAAAATCGCGGTCTCGTGGAGTTTGCCGCTGTCTGCCAAGGAGAATAGCTCTGCATCGGGCATCGTTGCCCACAAGAGATAGGACAATCGGGACGCCAGTTGATAATCATCCAGAGGGACCATCTTGCGCCCCGGTTCGGCCTCGCCGGCGGGAGTAATAAAGAGGAACTGGGGAGAAACGAGAACCGCTTTGAGCATCAATCGCAAGGCGGCCGGGTACTCGAGTTGGTTGTCCCGCGCCAGATCGAATACCTGCAGTAGGACATCGAGTTCCGCTTCCGAAGGGGGGCGGCGATACGCGTTTTTGGCAAGCGCGCGGGCGACAGTTTTGGCCGCTGCGCGTAGATCAGTCCCAGGCACAGGCGCTTCACCGAAGAGGCGTTTTTGCACCTCGGTGGGTGATTTATCCCCAGGCGCCAAAATTTGCTCTAGCACCTCATTGGCGATCCCGAGAATCTGCTCCGATTGAAGCGGTGATAGCGTGTTCAGATAGCCTTCACCGAACACCTCATCGGGCAACTCATCAGCGATTTTCGGATCAACACCGAAGAGATCGTGCAGCGTGTTTCCATACTCGACCTTGGTTAATCTACGGATCACAAACAGACCGGGATCCTTCGGACTGAGAAACTTGATCTTGCCAATCCAGTCCTGAAACTCCTGGCGCTGTTCCTCTGTTGGCTGCTTGTCCTGGTCCTCAGGTGGCATCTCATGCGCCTTCACATTGGCAAGCGCCTGCCGCCACAGTCGACTCGATACCGTGTCCCCGGGACTTTTGAGTGCCGCCTCAAAGTTGATCGCACCCTTGCTCCTCCGGTTGCCGTGACACTTGATGCAGTAATTCTTAACGAAGGGTGTGACTCCTTCATCGAAGGATTTTTTGGCATCGGCCTGCAGCGCTGCGAATGCCGCATCGTCGTCGGCCGGATCAGCCTGACATGGCACGGTTAGCAACAGCGCCAAGCCCAAGATGGGCGTGGCGATGGCGGCGCATGAAAATGTTCGAGGGCTTGTCATTCGATTCTCGTATTGACCTTTGGAGTGGAGTCTAATGTTTGAGTTGTTGGGGAAGGGGAGTCACCGCAGTCGATGTATCTCTAGCCTACTCTGCGCCGATGCAGAACAAGTGCTTGTCGCCACGGATGTAGAATTTTCCGTCGTAGACTGCGGGCGATGCGTTGCATTCTTCGCCGAGTTCGCTCTGTGCGACCAGATCGAAATCTTCTCCTGGTCGGATGACGCTCATCACGCCCTGGTCAGAGAGGAAATATGCCAGGCCATTGGCGGCAATCGCTGACGCGCTGTGCCGTCGTGGCAGGCGCTCATTCCACATGGAATCGCCATTGTCAGCAAGGAAGCAGGAGGAGACGCCGCCGTCTGAGACCACTAGAAAATACTCTCCGATTGCAACCGGTGAGGGCACGTAGGACGCGCTTCTGGTCGTGCGCCAAACGATGTGAGAATCGGTGACGTTGCCTTTTCCGTCCGGCTTGATCGCTAACATGTGACGCTCGGGAAAGCCGCAGGTCATAAATAGTAGCTCGCCGTTGTAGACTAGCGAGGCGACAAATTGCTCAGTCGGGCCGTCGATGATCCAATGTTGCTCGCCGGAGTCGGGATCGTAGCTGGCCACGGATTTGCTACCGGAGAGGATCATCTGCGTGCGCCCGTCGATCTCGCGGATGATCGGCGTGCAGTAGCTGCGGGTCTTGTTTGGTCGCGGCGTTTTCCAGATCGTTTTTCCGTTCGCCCGGTCGAGTGCTATGAGGTATGCCTCTCCGTCGTGGTCGCCATTGATGATGAGTTTCTCCTTCCACAGGATCGGGCTGGAGCAGTAACCGTGGACACTGGAAAAAATTCCCGGCCGGCGCTCCCAGAGTTTCTTGCCGGCAAAGTTGTAGGCGGCGATGAACATCTCGTTCTCATCAAGGAAGCTAACATACACGCACTCGCCATCGGTGACCGGCGTGCTGGAGGCGAGGCTGTTTAGTTTGTGGATCCGCTCGACAGGTGATTTCAGAACGGTCTTCTGCCAGAGGATTTTTCCGCTCGGGCGGTCGATGCAAATCAGCACACGCTCTTGGCTGCCCTTGAGCGCGGCGACGGTGAAAATCCTATCTTCCCAGATAATCGGCGAGGCGTGTCCCTTTCCTGGAAGCGGCGTCTTCCAGACGACATCCTTCGACATGCTCCAATCTGTCGGGATACGCGGGTCGTTCTCCGTGCTACCGTCACCCCGCGGTCCGCGCCAGCCTGGCCAGTTTTCAGCGGCTCCGAGAGAGGATCCGAGGATGATGAGGATGGATGGCGCGAGTAAGAAAATTGAGAGCGGGCGCATAATGGTGTGGGATTGGTTCGAAAGTTGCGTGCCTACAACCGTAGGTGTGCACGGTCGAGAGTAGTCTCCGGAATCGGCTTCTGCAATGTGATGGAGGCGGCGAAATGAACCCGTCACGGACTGGCCAGAGACCATTCTACATATTGAAGCGAACCACCAATCAGCGAGTTGGAGAGCCGGCTACCGCAGCCGTGATCGAAGCTCGGAGGTGTTCTGAACAACCATAGGAGATTTGTTCAACTGGCCGACTGAGCCAGCTGCCGATTCCACGACGAGCATTCTGGGTAGATTTTCGTCGCTGGCGTGCGTCGGTGGTCGGGTTGAAATTTCCTACCGTCAAGATAGCGCTCGCACTGGTGCTCCTCTCTGGGGTGCTATGGTTTTCGATGCTCGCCGTGCCCTTCGTGCCGCTGCCGCTCACCGGCGGGCAGAAGGGCGCGCTCGCTTTCGCGCTCTTCATCGCTGCGGAAATCAGTTTCTGGGCAGGCGCCCTGCTCGTCGGCAAGCAGGTCATCTATCGCTATCTGGGAAAACTTTGGCCGTGGAAAAAGTCTCCCCCGGCCGATCCACTAGCGCCGTTTGCAGAATCCGGCGAGGAGGATCGCGACCAACAAGGTCCCGAGCCAGCGCTGCGGCCCGGCGACGAAAATCACCGCTCCGTTGACGATCATGAAGGCGAAGAACAAACGCAGTGATTGATCGATCCACCCAGCCCGGCGGCGGTAGCGCTCTGGCGCGCACCACCACGCGATGATTTCCGCAAGCCAGACGGCGGTGAACAGGTGGTTCAGGTAGATCCCACCACCCCAGCGCATGCCGACGAGCGATTCGGTCTGCTGCGCCGTAAAATCGTAGGCCGCCGCATGGCTCCAGCCATGAAATCCGCCGAAGGCCAGAACCACGTGCAGGAGATAGAACCCGATCCCAAGCGCCCACGCGAGCCGTGGCCGTCCCGCATCCCCCCCGCGCCCCGAGCGCCACGCGAGGCGCCCCACCTCGCCGGCCACGTAGAGTGCCAGAGCGAACCAGATCGTGCCGCGCATCGTCAGATCATAGGTGGTCATCGGCGTGCCCTACTATTT
>JBLHKE010000378.1:0-7413 GCA_047619485.1 Verrucomicrobiales bacterium
AATGCTACCCGGGCTCGAAGCGCGGGCGGCAAACGACGCGGCACTCGGGTTCCTGTTGGACGAGGCGGGGGCTGGTGGCGCGTTTTGCGTCCTAGAGCAGCAGAGGACGTAACTTCGATTTAAAAATCGAAGCGCGAAGAATCGAGCCGATCGCCTGGGCTCTGGGCGTCGATTTTTAAATCGAAGCGGTGCCTCTACTTCTTATCGATCTTCAGTTCTTTGAGCTTTTCGGCGATGTCTTTGCCTGCCGTTTTGGTATTCACGTCTTTGTCGATCGCCAAGATCTTGCCCTCTTTGCTGATGTAAAACGTGTGGCGGTGGGGGAACCTGCGAAGTTTGGTCACCACCCCATAGGCCTCGGCCGCCTCGCTCTTCTCGTCGGCGAGGATCGGGTAGTCGAGCTCGAGTTTCTCGGCGAACTTCTTCGCGTCGCTCTCGCTGCAGTTGCTGGCGGTGAAGTATTCGACTGCGAACTTCTTGATCTCTTTGCCACTCTCACGGAGCGACTGACACTCGACTGTTCACCCTCCGGTGAACACCTTCGGGAACCAGGCGACTACGACGGCTTTCTTCCCCTTGAGTTTAGAAAGCTCATAGGTCTTGCCGTCGCTGCCCTTGAGTTTGAAATCAGGCGCGTCGTCGCCAACTTTCAGTTCCGCAAAACTGGAGGTTACGGCGAGTGCGATGGCGATGAACGTGGCGCTGAAGAGTTTCATTGGATAAGTTTAGGCTGGCTGACCGGGTGATCAATTACTTTGCGCCGACTTTTTCGGTGGTCATCTCCATGCTCATCGGCGAACTGACGCCGAACTCCTGCATCGTCACTCCATAGATCACATCGCAACGGCTCATCGAGCGCTTGCTGTGCGTGACGATCACGAACTGGCTGTCGCGGATGAAGCGATCGAGCATCTTGATGAAACGCGCGATGTTGGCCTCGTCGAGCGGGGCATCGAGCTCGTCGAGCACACAGAACGGGCTCGGCTTCACCATGTAGATTGCAAATAGCAGGGCGACCGCAGTCATCGAGCGCTCGCCACCGGAGAGCAGCGTGATCGACTGTAGCTTTTTGCCCGGCGGTTTGGCGATGACATCGATGCCACTCTCCAGCGGATCCTCGTCATCGAGCAGCACGAGGTTCGCCTTACCCTGTTCACCGAACAACTCGACGAACATCTCTTGGAAGTTGATCCGGATCTGTTCGAAGGTGCGCGCGAACAGCTCGGTCGTCTCCTTGTTCAGGCGCGAGATCAGTTCGAGCAGATTCTGCTTCGCGTTGGTGAGGTCATCCTGCTCACTCTGCAAGTGGGTGTGGCGCTCTTCGAGTTCTTCGAATTCGAGGATGGCGTCCAGGTTGACCGGGCCGATCGAATCGAGCTTCTGCTTGAGCGCGCCGACGACCTCTTCGATGAATTCCCAGTCGGGCCCATCTTCCAGGTCGGCACCGATCAACTCTTCGTCCGTCACGTCGGAGGTATTCTCGGTGTCTTCGCTGTTCTCGGCTTCGGAGGTCTCTTCATCGCCATCGACCGGGCTCTCCGCTTCGTCCTCGTTGTCCTCGTTGTCCTCGTTGTCCTCCTTTTGCAATTCGAGGGTGGCGCGGAGCTTGTTGCGTCGACCGTGCGCCTTCTTCTGCTCTTCGATTGAGAGCAAGAGCGTGTGCGTGTCGGGGCGGAACGAGATGAGTTCGATCTGGTAGCGCTGGCGGATCGCGTCGGAGACGTTCTCCATGCGAAGTTCGAGCTGGGTGATTTTGATCTCCTCTTTACCTTTCTGCTCGGTGATTGCTGTGAGGCGGTGGCGCGCATCAAGAAGTTCCTGCTCCGCCGATTGCACCGCTTTCTGTCGCTCGCCGCGCTGGATCGTCACCTGGCCGAGCTGGTTGGCCAGCGTCTCGGCCTCGGTGGTCAGCTGCTCGATCTGTCCACTGAGAGTCAAGGTTTCCTCCTCGGCGCCGGAGACGCGCTCGCGGAAGGATTGCACCTCGCCTTGACGGCGAGTGATCAATTCCTCGAGTTCCTCCATGCGACCAGCGATCGGCTCCTTCTGCTGCTGCAAGGCCTCGCGGGCACGCTCTTCGACCGCCATGGCCGTGCGTAGTTCGTTGAGGAGATTGGTCGACTCCTCCTCTTGTCGAGCCACTTCGGACAGGCCGCTCTCGAGTTCGGTTTTGCGAAGGCGGCAGTTGTCGATCGAACTCTCGTTCTCGACGTGCTCGTGTTGGAGCGAAGCGATGGTCGCAGACGTCGCCTCTTGGCGCTTTAGCAACTCCACCTGCTCCCAGCTGACGCTGTCGTGCTTCGTCTTGATCTGATGCAACTCCTGGTCGACCAACGAGAGCTTGCCCTCGAGTTGCGAGGTCGCGACCTGTGCCTGCTGGACGGTGGTGCGGCTCGCTTCGAGGCGCACCTGGAGTTCCTTGATCCGATTGCTGAGCGTGTCGTAACGTGACTGCAGCGAGTTGAGTTCGTTGTGCAGGCGGTGGGTGATCTGTTCGAGATCGCGGATCTCGTTCTGGCGTTGCAGGATCGAGTTGCCCTCGCTTACGGAGCCACCTTTGATGACGCCTTCGGGGCTGACGAACGCGCCGTCGAGCGTGGCGAACGAATACCCGCGGAACTCATCGCGAGCCTTGAGGGCCGCGCTGAGATCGCGCACGATCAACACCTTGCTCAGCAGGTTTTCGATCAGTGGTTTGACGCGTTCGGCGACGCGGACACGATCGAGTGCCCAAGCCACGGCCCCTTCGGGCACGGTCATCATCTGCGAGTCGCCGGTCGCGGGAATGAACTGCTCGGGGACGATGCTCGCCTCGCCTAGCTTCGCCGCGGTCAGCGTGGCGATCATGCTCTCAGCCATGTTGCTGTCGGTCACGAGGATCGTCTGCAAGTGACGGCCGAGCGCGGTTTCGATCGCCGGGATGAACTCGGCGTCGACCTCGATAAATGAACTCAGCAAGCCACGCACACCGGGGTGGAAAAACTCAGGATTGTCGAGCCCCTTGATCACCGCCTGCGTTCCTGCGAGTAAGCCTTCGCCGTCGGCGACCAACTGCTGCAGCACCTCGAGGCGCGAGCTGCGCTCGGCGTGTTCACGATGTTTGGCGGCAAGTTCGCCCTGCACCCGTTCGTGGTCGTTCTGTGTCTGCTGGTGCTCGCGCTCGATGTTGAGTAGCTGGACGCGCTGCTGCTCGAGGTCGTTCTGTCGGTGGTGGAACTCTTCTTTGATCTGGTGGTGTTCCGTGCTCTTCTCCTCGCGCGCCTCGTCGAGTAAGGTGAGTTCGCGGGCGAGTTCGCTGTTGCGGACGTTGTCGTTCTCGAGCTGCCCCTGGCTGCTGGCGAGACGCGCAGCGGTCGAGTGCAGGCGGCTCTCGAAACCCGATGACTCCTCTGCCACTTGCTCGAGTTGGCCGGCAATCTCGACGCGTTGGTGCCGGATCTCCTCGGTCTTCTGGCGGTGATCCTCGAGCTGCGATCGCTGGCGTTCGATGTTGTGTTCGATGTTCGTCAGCGACTCGGTGGTCGCGCGGAACTCGTCCTCGCTCTCGAGCAATCGGCCGCGGGTCTGGCTCAGGTCGGTCGTGTTCTGCTCGATCAGATCGGTCAATTCACGCACACGTTCCTCATTGAAACCGATGCGGTTCTTTGCCGACTGCGTGCGGTTCTGCTTGTCGATGACCTGCTCGCGCTGCTGGCCGATTTCGGCCTCGAGCTCCTGCAGGGAATCGCGTGCGTCGACGATGCCGCCCTCTTTCTGCGAGATCTGCTGCCCGAGTTGCTCCTGTTCATTCGATAGCGAACGGATCGAGGTATCGAGCTCCGACTTCTCGGCGTTGAGATTGGTGAACTGGCGGTAGCTGTAGTGGCTGTCGAGCACGCGCACGTCCTTGAGCAATGCTTGGTAGCGCCGTGCCTTGCCCGCCTGCCGGTTGAGCGAGTTCATCTGCCGTTTCAATTCCTCGAGGATGTCCGAGTGGCGCAGCAGGTTGGCTTCGGTGTAGTCGAGTTTGCGCAACGCCTCCTTCTTCTCGACTTTGAATTTCGTGATTCCGGCAGCTTCCTCGAAGACCGCGCGGCGATCCTCAGGTTTCGAGCTGAGCAACTTATCGATCTTGCCCTGCTCCATGATGGAGTAAGACGAGCGCCCGATACCGGTGTCCATGAACATTTCGTGCACGTCCTTGAGTCGGCAGAGCGTCCCGTTCAAGCGGTACTCGGATTTGCCGTCGCGGAAGACTCGGCGCGTGACCGACACCTCGTTGTACTCGACTTTGAGAGCTTCTTCGCAGTCGGCGAGGGTGAGGGTGACTTCAGCCATTCCGACTGGCTGGCGATTGTCGGTGCCGTTGAAAATGACGTCTGCCATCTCGCCACCGCGCAATGCTTTGGCTGAGGTTTCGCCGAGCACCCAACGAATCGCATCGACCACGTTGGATTTGCCGCAACCATTCGGGCCGACAATGCCGGTGACGCCGGGGTGAAATTCGAATAAGGTCTTGTCTGCGAAGGACTTGAATCCGTGGATGTCGAGAGATTTTAAACGCATGAGCGGCCGTGAATTGGGGAAATACTTGGGTTATTTGGGGTTGAGAGGCGGAGATTAGGAATCCGGCACCATACCAGCAAGGAAAAAGGTGGGTGCTTCCAACATCTTGTATGAGAAATGTTTTACACCACAATATGTTGTGGTCTCCTCCTGGCTGGCGCAAACGAGAAAATGAAGAATTTTAGCAAAGCTAAGCAATTACTTTCCAGCCCAGATTGCCTAAGCTAGAGTATTTAAATGGTCTTACATTCTAGGATTCAAGCCGCGCCATGGCGCTTCGTGTGCCTGCTGCTCGTCATCGCGCTAGGGGCTTCGGTGGTTTCGTGCAGCAAGGATGCCCAGAAAAAGTCGCTGGAAAAAAAGCAAATGGAGAGCGGTGAGCAGTTGGAGGCAGTGGATCCGAATCCAGATCCGGTTGCCTTGGACGAGGTCGTGGAACCGCCGGTCGAAGCGACTGCGACTCCTGAAGCGACGGTCGACGAGACCTCGGTCGTGTCGGTGCTGGGCTATCACGATTTTACCAAAACACGTAAGCCCGATGAGATGCTGATGCGCGAAGACAAGTTCCGTAGTCAGATGCAGATGCTCAAAGATGCCAACATTCCAGTCATCTCGCTCGATGACTTTTTAGCATGGCGGCGCAAGGAACGTGACCTGCCGAAACGGAGCGTAATCATTACCGCGGATGATGGCTGGCGTGAGGTGCACACCTACATGATGCCAATCTTGAAGGAGTTTGGTTACCCATTCACAGTCTTCCTCTACACTAATTTCCTCGAGGGTGGTGGGCGTTCGCTGTCGCACGTCCAGGTCGAAGAACTCATGGCCGCCGGAGGGACGATCGGCAGTCACAGCATTAGCCACCGAGATATGAACCGGGTGAAGATCGGCAATCAGAGCGTCACCTTCGGGCGATTCGATCGCTTGCGCACCGCTTACAACAAAGGCCTCGAGGAGTTGGACAAGGGCGCGAGCTCGGTGGAGGTGGAGGGGGTGAAGCGCAGTCGGTCCATAGTCGAGACGAAGCTTCGCGAACTCGCTGCGGCGCTGGCGGAGTACGATGAGTGGATCATCAAGGAGTTGAAGGAATCGAAGGAAACCCTCGAGGCGAAGTTTAAAGTCCCTGTGAAGAGTTTTGCCTATCCATACGGCCCCTACAACGATCGGATCGTGCGGATGGCCTTGGATCTGGGCTACGAGACGCTGATCACCGTGAATGGTGCCAAGACCAACTTCGAAACGCCCTTGGGCGAGATTCCCAGATTCATTATTCACGGTGGCGATGACCGAAACTGGAAGCTTGCGACGAGTTTCGGCGGGGCTGGTGGCCTGGACTCGGAGGGCGACCTGCTCCAACCAAAATCCGCCGATGGCTCCACCGGTGAGCCGCAAGAATCGCTGGTGAAAGTCACGCCGGCGAAGGGTGAACTCATCCAGAACCGACAGCCGTTGATCGAATTTGATTTTTCGAAGCTAGACGGTGTCGAGCCGACGAGCCTAGAGATGCGGGTTGGCGGTTTTGGCAAAGTCCCGGCGCTTCTAGACGACGAGGCGAAGGTGCTTTCGTGGCAGGTGCCACGCAAACTGCGCAACGATACCTGCGCGGTGCAGGTCACCCTCCGCCAGGCTGGCAAGCAGCGCCGGGTCGCTTGGGAGTTCACGATCGATATGCTCGCTCTCTACACCCCGGTGTATGATGAGAAATATCCACAAGCCGTGCCTGATGACGCCGTGCCGAAGGCGATTCCGGTCGGGCGCTCGAACTGAGCCCTTTCTCGTCAGCTTCTGGATGGGAGCGGACACCTTGACTTTCCCGCTAGAACGCCGTTCGTGGCGGCAGCGTTTTACCACCTAGATTACTATGTTTTCCCAACTATCTGACAAGCTCGAGAGCACGTTTAAAACCCTGCGTGGCCAGGGCAAAATTTCCGAAAAGAACATCACCGATGCGATGCGCGAAGTGCGCATGGCGCTGATTGAGGCGGACGTCGAGTTCAATGTCATCAAGGATTTCATCGCCAACGTCAAAGAGCAGGCGCTTGGCGATCGGGTGATGAAGAGCGTCACTCCAGGGCAGCAGATCGTCAAAATCTTCAATGACGAGATGACCCGCCTCCTCGGGGGCGACGAGGCACCACTCGATCTCAATCCACCGGCGCGGATCGTGATGGTCGGCCTCAACGGTGCGGGTAAGACGACCTCCTCGGGCAAGCTTGCGCTGCATTTGAAGAAGCAGGGGCGCAAGCCATTGCTGGTCGCCTGTGACCTCTACCGCCCTGCCGCGGTCGAACAGTTGGCGACGCTCGCTGAGGAGATCGATGTTCCGATTTTCAAACCGGAGCCCGGCGAGACCGACGTGCTGGCCGTCGCCAAGCGCGCCACCAAATGGGCCGAGGAACAGGACGGCACCGTAACGATTTTCGACACCGCAGGTCGCCAGGAAATGGACGAGGCTCTCGTCGCGGAGCTCGTGAGCGTGGTGAAATTTCTCAAGCCGAACGAGGTGCTTCTCGTCGCCGATGCTGCCACCGGTCAGCAGGCGGTGAGTGTCGCGACCCGCTTCGACGAAGCGGTCGGGATCACCGGCTTACTGCTGACTAAACTCGATGGTGACGCCCGCGGTGGTGCCGCCTTGTCGATGCGTACGGTGACGAAAAAGCCGATCAAGTTCATCGGTGAGGGCGAGAGGCTGGATCAGCTGTCAGCCTTCGTCCCCGAGCGGATGGCCAACCGGATTCTCGGCATGGGCGACGTTGTCAGCTTGGTCGAGAAGGCGGCCGAAGTGATCGATGAGGAAGAGATCACGCGCATGGAGCAGCGCATGCGCAAGTCGCAGTTCGACTTCAATGATTTTCTCCAGCAGATGAA
>JBLHKE010000379.1:0-7408 GCA_047619485.1 Verrucomicrobiales bacterium
GTCCTCCCATGTCGCTGTGGTAACGCCCGGCCTGCAGATTCCACACACCATCGCCAATCTTCTCAGCTCTCGCTTTGGCCAGCCAAGGTTTCTCGCCTGGCGTGGCGACCTTTCCCAGATCGACGGACCAATTCTCGCTGCCGTGGGACTTCAGGGAACGGAGCACATTCGACTCTGCGTCGATGCGAGCATTGGCGTCGCCTTTGCGATCCACTTCAGCCGCCGCTGCTGCCGTCGGGTCGGCCGTCAGGATCTGTAGGGCGATTGTCTCTTTGCCAATGTTAGGTTCTAGAGCAAGCCGGGCGCGACCGGCAAGACCACGGCAGGTTCAGGTGTGCGGAGTGGCAATCAGACGACCGGGAGCGGCGAAGCGCAAATCCAACCATCCATTGAGGATGAGCTCCTCCCGCGAGAACTGTTTGGTCAACTTTCCCTCGGCATCGTGGACTGAGATCACCCCCTTTTCAGCAAGGAAATGCAGGCCGTAGTTCTGCTGCTGAAAGGTCGCGGTGGATCGCACCCAGCGCTGCCACCCCGGGTAATCTGCGGTGACGATCGCCTCGGGTTTGCCATCACCCAGAATGGCGATCGCCAGCGGTGCGAACATCGGAACATCGTCTTGCTGCAGCGGCTGCTTGCGCCCGTCCGGCAGCGTCGGTGAGCCGTAGCTGCCGGGTTTCGGTCTGCGTTTGCTCGAGGCATCGGCGGTCGCGATGCGCGACCAACTTGGCTTCGGTTCTCGGGGAGCGAAAAGGAACAGACCCGGCTCGCCTTCCATGACCGCACAGCCGACAGCAACCCATCCCGCAGCGTTGGCGACCGCAGAAACCGTCACCGCTTCCCGGGGTCGGAGAAAGCGTCCGAGCGCCACCGGCTCGGGATTGGCTCCCTTGATCCAGAGAACCTGATCGGCCACGACTACCGCCGCACCAGTCGCCGTGCCACAGAGCTGCACCCCGCCGAAATGATTGGAGGCTTCCCCCAGTGGAACACGCTCTGCGGATCCTCGCCCTTTCCCGCCGAGACCGGTATCGGCACTGGTTTCTTCCCTTGTTCGCAGATGTAGACCTTGGGGAAATCTTCCGCCGTCCCGCTGCTCATCGTGACGAGCGCGTAGACAACGCCGCCCGAACCCGCGACGACTTTCTCTACCCACCTGACACGGGCCTCCCATTCGGCAAGAAGCTTTCCGGTTCCTGCGTCTAACAGAAACACATTGGGATCGCCTGGAGCGGAGATGGTGCCGACGGCAATCCGGGTTTTGTCGTCGCTGAGATCCCAGGACGCGATCCCTTGCTTTGGCAATTGGCCGACGCCACTCGCGTTCCAAGCCGGTGGCGCGGCAAGACTTGGCAGCTGGGCGAAGAGAAAACAGCAGGCAAGTGCCGCGGGGAGGGTTAGTTTCATGGCGGAGGATGTAAGTCGACTCTCTGTCGGACAGACGGGTCAGAGACCCATCCTACAGCAAAGATCGGTTTTGAGCACGACCTCGCGCAAAGCCAAAGGTTACCTCAATACCGGAAACGATCCGATGGGCTTGCCGATAACTCATTCTCCGCTATGCTCAATGAGAGCCGATACCCAGACTCTCCGAATGATGAAAAATCTACTGATTGCGTGCGTGTTCATTTCCGTCCTTTGCTTCGATGCGATTGCCGAGCCGGAGAAGACTCTGAAGGTGGGCGTCGCTGCTCCAGAGTTTAAAATCAAGGACTCGGCGGGCAAGGAAATTGACCTAGCTGAACTGAGCAAGAAGGGGCCCGTGCTAGTGCGCTTGACCTGCGGTTGCCTCGGATGCGATCTCGAACTTCCATATTTTCAAGCTCTCCATGAGGCCTACAAGGATCAGGGTCTCACCAGCTTGGCTGTGTTTGCCGAAGGTGACAAAAAGTTCGCGAAGTATGCGAAGACCAAGAAGCTGAACATGCTCTACGCGCTCGATCCGCAGCGGAAAAGTTGGAAGGTCTTCGGCACCACGACCATGCCGAGCAACTTCTTGATCGAAAAGGGTGGTAAGATTGTAGCGATCTCGAAGGGCTGCAATCCTGAGGGACTAAAGGCGATCACCTTGGGTAACCAGGCCGCAAAGCTGGTCAGCAGCAAGGAGGTGGACATTGCCAAGAACGTGAAGCCTCGCCCGAAGGCCGACGTGGAGAAGAAAAAGTAATCGGCCGTCGTAAAAATCAGGCTTGGATGAAAGACCCGGCGGGCGACGAGGCCGCCCTTGCGATTCCGGATCAAGAACCAGTTCCTCGAAATCAAATTTTCTAGCAATTTGAATTCATGAGAAAGATCCCTCTATCCCCGACCTCACGCCGAAGGTTCCTTGCTGGAGGAGCGGCAGCTTGTGGCCTTCAAATCGTTCCGCGCCATGTGCTGGGTGCACCTGAGGTTCCACCATCGGAGAAGCTGAACATCGGCTGCATTGGCATTGGCGGGCAGGGAGGCGGCGTCACCGCAGAGCTTGCTTCGTTTCCCAATGTCCATATCGCCGCCCTGTGCGATGTGGATGAAGGTTACGCTGCGAATACGATCAAGCAGTATCCCGGTCGCCCCCTCTACAAAGACTATCGGGTGATGTTAGAGAAAGAGAAAGACCTCGATGCGATCATGTGCGCCACGCCCGATCACTGGCATGCTCCCATCTCCATCGCCGCCATGCGCCTGGGCAAGCATGTGTATTGTGAGAAACCTCTCGCGCACACGATCGAAGAAGCTCGGTTGATGGGCAAAGTCGCGGCGGAAATGAAAGTCGTCACGCAAATGGGCAACAATGGTCACGCCGACGAGGGCATCCGCCTAACCAAAGAATGGATCGATGCCGGTGCCATCGGTGCCGTAAAGGAAGTGCATGTCTGGTCAGACCGCCCCGGCACGTTCTGGGATACACAGGGCAAGCGATGCCCCACCGAACGGCAGCCCATTCCTACCACCTTGGATTGGAATCTATGGCAAGGTGCAGCGCCCGAGCGTGCCTACCATTCCAGTTACCTTCCGCGCAAATGGCGCGGATGGTACGACTACGGCTGTGGCGCATTGGGAGACATGATGGTGCACAACGCCGATCCTGCCTGGTATGCCTTGGATCTCGGTTCGCCTGAATCGGTCGAGGCCACGACTTCCGAGACCAACTCTGACAGTTTCCCTATTTGGAGTATCGTGACCTGGCACTTCGCCGCGAAAGGGAACCGTGGCCCGGTGAAACTCATATGGTATGACGGAGGCAAGCTACCGCCACGCCCGCCAGGAATGGAAGCGAAACGTAAACTCGGGGACAACGGTATCTACTTTGTGGGAGACAAGGGGGCACTCCTTGGAGGCGGCTGGTCTAAGAGTCCGCGCCTGGTGCCGGAAACCGCCATGAAAGCTTTCGCCCGTCCCGAAAAGACCATCAAGCGCAGCCCTGGTCACCGCAAAGAATGGGTCGATGCCTGCATCGCCGGCAAACCAGAGGATGCTCAGGCCGGTTTCTGGTATTCCGCTCCGTTTACGGAATCACTCCTGGTGGGAGTCCTGCCCATTCGATTGGGCGGCCGCATTGAATGGGATGCTGAGGCATTGGCAGCCACCAACAGCCCCGAAGCGGATGCCTTTGTTAGGAAAACCTATCGTAAAGGATTCGAGTTGCCCAGTTGAAGAATCGGGCGGCGTCTCCACACGGGGAATTAGTCGAGTGAAATGATCGATGAACTCAGCTTCGCAATGCGCCCGCAGATATCATAGGAGGAAGCATTGTCGATATGTCGTAAGGTCAAAATACTCGAACGGAGGACTTGGGCTTTGAGATCAGTATAGATCGTGAACGGGAACGACGAAATTTGAGCCGAGAGGGGGGAGCCAACTTTTGTCGGGTGGGCTGGCAGGCCGTAAAAAATGGCCGGACGATAGGGTTGAGCCGGGATCAGGACATAGCAATCCCCCACCCCACCGCTCTAACTCGGACTTACCTACGCCGCCTCGCGGTGGTAATACCGCAAAATGCCACCGAGGCGCTCCCGGCACCGGACATCGCTTGCATCCCGGCCGACTTCGTCGCCCGCTTCGATGATCCGGTTCCCAAGGCCCTGGTGGTTGCGCTCCGCATGGTAGTGGGCGACGAACTAATTCTAAGCACGCTCTAGTGATCGTCGGCCAAAGAAGATCATCCGGTTGAGACACTCGGATTTCAGCGATCTCATGTAACGTTCGATTTGGGCGTTCAAATTTGGACTCCTCGGCGGCAGCAGGACGACCTCGGTATCTGTCATTCCTTCCAAGTAGGTGCGCAGCGGCAGGAACTTGGTGTCTTGGTCAATGAACAAGTGGCTCGCTCCAGCGAGGAATCCACCGCTGGCTGTCAGATTACGTGCCATCTGTCCGACCCAATCCCCGTCAGGGCATTCGGTGATTCCCGCGATCTCCGCGCGGCGGGTGTTCAGACGTATGGCGACAAGGCCATAGAACGTGGTCAGCCCGTCCTTTGTCCACACCTCGACGGTCGTAAAGTCGATGGCCGCGATGGAGTCCCAATGGGCTTTGAGGAACGTCTTCCAAGTCGTAGTCCGTTGCCGAACAGGAACCGGCTCGACACCGTTTGCCCGGAGGAGGTTCCCAACGGTGGTGTCGGAGATCGATAGACCGAGGTTGACGATTGCGCCCTGGATCCTGTCGTAGCCCCAGGACGGGTTCTCCTCTGCCATGCGCAGGACAAGCCGGGCAACCGCTTCGGTAACTGCCGGTCGTCCCGGTGACTTCCGACGGCGCTTGCAATAGTCCCATTTCGCTTTGATGAGCCGCCTGTGCCAGCGCAGGATCGCGTCGGGCGTGACGATCGTCGTCAGCGCCATCAGCGCCTTTCGGCCGATCGCCGTGCCCTTGGCTGCTAGGACGCGGCGCTGGTCATCGGAGAGGAGGATCCTCCTCCTGCCCATCTTATCCATGAGTGTTCGGATCTGCGCGTTCTGGAACTCGATGATATCCTGCTGCCTGCGGTTTAACCGCTGGTAACGGGGTTGGAGAGGAAGGAATTTCCGAGAAAATTGCTGCCGCGAATTCGAAACGACCAAGAGGGAGCGATCTCAAGATCGGAGAGTGTTGCGGAAGTGGTGTCGGCGGGGACGATTGCCGCGTCGGTCCAGATCGCCCCATCGCTCGAGCGCTCGATGACGAACTGCTCCTCCATGCCATCAGGATCTTCCCAGGTGAGCTGGGCTTCGCTGCCGTCGAACAACACGACCTGCAGATTAGCTGGAATATCCGGCAGACCGCCGACAGGAAATGTCACGCCCATGTCATCACCCGAAATACCGGTGCCAATACAAGGGGAACCAGGCAGGAGTCGGTAGTCGCCATTCGCCGGATCGTGGAACAGCGGATTGGCCTCGATATTCCCTGCCCCGGCCCAGGTCGAGCCCAAGGTGTTGGAGTACTCGACGCTGATGATGGTGTCGTTTTCGGTGCCTATCGACGTGGCATTGCCAGTCAAGATGTTGTTGAAAGTACTCGTGAAAATGCCGCCGCCGGATCCGCCAGCCTTCTCGAACCCGTGCAGGCCGATCTGCGAGTCTACGATGGTGCAGTCGTGAACGGTGACGGTGGACGAGTGCTTCACCTGCACCCCAACCACCACGTCGTAGATCAGACAGTTGCGGACGATGATGTTCTCAGCATCGGAGGGGCCATCACCGATCGAGACGCCCTTGTCGCTGAATCCGCTCATGATACAACCTTCGATGACGACGTCGCGCGAGGGAACCCCACCAGTAGGACCGATGTCAATGGCGTCGGTATTGCCGCCAATCCCGCCGCGGAAGGTACATTGGCGGATGGTTGAGCCAGGCACGCCCGCGTCGAAATCAACAGCGTCTCCGCTGGCGGCCTCGAAGAGGCAGTTTTCGATCAGCGTCAACGATCTCTGAAAGAGGGTTTCACCATAGGTATCCACCTTGCAGCGACGCAATGTGACCGAGGCGCCCACTGCATTGATGATCGAGGACGCACCCGAATCGTGGATGCGGGAGTCCTCCAACAGGCCGGTCACCCCATCGAGGAAGCGCACGCGCCCACCGGAAATATCAGCATGACGAATGATCAGCGTTGAACCCGCCGAAGTCGCAGAGAGCTCGCCCCAATCGATCCCTCCAGCCGAGCGCATCACCACTGGGGAAGCGTCCGTGCCAGCGATCACGATATCGCTACCATTCACTGCCCGCAGGGATACATCCGCCGACAATATTACTTCGACACCGGCTTCGATGGTGAGGGTCGAGCCATCGTCGAGAGTAAAATCACTGGTCAGGTTGACCGGGCTGTCTGCGAGCGTCCAGCTCAAGCCCTCCGGTGGCTCGGGCGGATGGATGAGATCCAGATCGACGATGAGCGAGACGTCGCTGCTGTCGATCGTCCCATTGATGACCTGGGCCGCAAGCACATGAGTCCCCAAGCCCAATGTTCCCGCCAGCGTACCGAGATCGATCAAGGCAGGAGGCGATCCACCCCCTGCCGCGAAGGCTTCGTGGTCGCCGGTGAGGGGCTCGCCATCATGGGCATACTGTATCCCGGGTGCACCTGGCACGTTTGGAGAGCGAAATACTTCCTCGCCATCCAGGTAGACGACGCAACCGTCATCGTAGTCGACGGCAAGCTGTAGATGACGGCTGGGATCCATCCCCGCAGTGATCTCAAATGAGGTTCGGGTGTAAATCACAGTGTAGTTATCCTCCATGTCTAAAAAGACAGTACGATCGTCCCCGTCGCCGTAACCGAACCCACCCATGCCGGTTTCCCAACTTACGTCGAGGGCGTCATCCGCTACAGAGTACCAGTTGGCTGGAGGCTCGCTGGTTCCCTTGCGGTAGTGCCAGAAGCCGCTGTGCGAAACAAGATCGGTGGGCAGTGCCGGCAGGCTCGTCGCCAAGCGGAAATAGGCGCGTGGAACGGCAGCTGGATCGAGCGTGTAACCGAGCAGTTGCGCATCCGCAGTGCCGCTAACAAATCCCGGCAGAACACGCGACCACCGAATGAGATCGGGCGACGTCTCAAGATTGACCTGGACACCGGTCTTGCGCAGATAGCTGAGGAATTCGACGCCAATCCTCTGTTCGTCGAACGCCGGTATCAGAGCCGTGTCAGGTTCAAAGAGGAACGGGTCGCGATCATGGGCATACTCTTCGATGTTGAGGAGACGATCACCGTCGTCATTGTCAAACGGACCGCCGACGCCCCCGAGGCGATCCTGCCAGGCTGCGTAGGTATCGTTCACAGTTACAACGACGCCGCTGGTGAGAGTCAATCCCGCGGCCTGTCCTACCAGGCGAAGGACGTAGGATCCCGGCGCGGAGAAGCTGGCGCTCGTGTCCAGCGAGGTTGGGGCAGAAAACTCGACGTCACCAGGACCGCTGAACACACTCCACTGCAACCCGGGAGCCCA
>JBLHKE010000380.1:0-7403 GCA_047619485.1 Verrucomicrobiales bacterium
TATTTTGGCCATCACCCGCGTTAGCTTCCAACTCAAATAGCCCGCTATCATCGCTGAAATCTGCCTTGGTGCTGGCTAAAATTCCTGCGCATCTTTGTATGACTTATTTCCTGACAACCCCTTAGTAAGACGCTAAGATTTCTCGTGGTCGCGCCACTTGTCGATGTATTCGACCTGGATGGTGCCGAGCTTCGCTAGCAGTGTGGCAGGGTCGTCGGAGACGGCTAAGCTGTGGAGTTGTTCGCCGGCTAGGAAGTGTTGGTCGACCATGGTATCGAGTAATGTTAGCAGGCTGTCGTAGTAGTTGGCGATGTTGAGGACGCCGCTTGGTTTCGGGTGCAGGCCTAGCTGGGTCCAGACCATGACCTCGGCGAGTTCTTCGAGGGTGCCGATACCGCCAGGCATGGCGATGAAGGCGTCGGCGAGTTCGGCCATGAGGGCTTTGCGCTCGTGCATTGACTCGACGATGTGGAGTTTGCTGACGCCGTGGTGCGCGACCTCCTTGTCGGCGAGGTGCTTGGTGATGACGCCGACGACGGAGCCCTCGTGCTCGAGGACCGCGTTGGCGATCTCGCCCATCAGCCCGACGTCGCCACCACCGTAGATGAGGGCGATGTCCTTCTCGGCGAGGAGCCTGCCGAGTTTGTGGGCGGCGGCGGTGTATTCAGGTTTGGCTCCGTGGGAGGAGCCGCAGTAGACGGCGATGGATTTCATGGTGTGAAATTTTTAACCGCGAATGGCATGAAAGGCGCGAATTTTCTATGGCGAGATGTCGTTCTAGAGCGGGGTTGTTAGGAGTCTTCTGGTGGCGATCTAGTTCTGGGCCTAGTATCCAGCCAAGTTGGTTTTATCGGCAGGATGCCGAAACTACGATTGGCTCTGTCCCTAGGTGTTTCTTACCGGCTAGCGTTTTTTCTCCATGCAGAGTGCGACGTTGAAGAAGCAGAAGAGATTGGCGATCAGTACTGGGATGCCGAAGCCGATGATTCTCGAGAGGTAGATGTTCTGCATTTCGGTCGCATCTACCTCAGGTGGATAGCTGACGAACGAGCCGAGGATCATTGTGCAGATCGCGATCGAAGCGAGAATGATCGACGCAAGGGTTATTTTTTTCATGGGCTCCGTGGTAGGCGAGATGTCCCGGCTATCGCTGGCGTTCTCTGATTTCTAGGAGGTCCTTCATGACGTTGCCCATCTTGCCAGACCAATCTGCGGTGCCGAAGGCGTCGTGGAGTTGCTTGTAGAGTTTGTAGAGCTCGGTGTAGGCGCGCTGGTTTTCTGGGATGGGGGTGTAGACGGTGTCTCGGCAGCGGGTCATGGCTTTTTGGGCTTGGCCGACGTCGCCATAGCCGCTGGCTTCCTGGCCGGCGGATACGGCGCCGAAGATGGCGGCACCCAGGGCGCAGGTCTGGTCGCTGCCGCTGATCTTCATCGGGCGGCCGAGGATGTCGGCGTAGATCTGCATGAGGGTCACGTTCTTGACGGCGAGGCCGCCGCAGTTGATGACCTCTTTGACCTCGACGCCGTGTTCTTCGATACGGTTGATGATGGTGAGCGCACCGAAGGCGGTGGCCTCGATGAGGGCTCGGTAGATCTCGTGGGCTTTGGTGTGGAGGGTCTGGCCGAGTAGCAGGCCGGTGAGGCGGACGTCGACTAAGATCGTGCGGTTGCCATTGTTCCAGTCAAGGCTCAGCAGGCCGTGGGCGCCGGGTTTTTGTTTGGCCATCTCCTTCTCCATGTTGTCGAATTTCTCGTCGATGGTGGCGCCGTAGCTGTCGGGGACGAGGTTGTTGACGAACCACAGGAAGATGTCGCCGACGGCGGACTGGCCGGCCTCGATGCCGAAGTAGCCGGGCATGATTGAGCCATCGACGATGCCGCACACGCCGGGGATGTCGGCGAGCTCGCTACCGTTGGGGGCGACCATCATGTCGCAGGTGCTGGTGCCGAGGATTTTGACGAGCACGCCGTCGGTGATACCAGCTCCGACGCCGCCCATGTGGGCATCGAAGGCTCCGGCGGCGACGGCGATGCCTGTTTTTAGGCCGAGTACTTTTGCCCAGTGTGGGCTGAGCCGTCCGGCGAGCTGGTCGGAAGGGATAGCTTTGCTGTAGAGACGATCGCGTAGGCTTGCGAGGGCGGGATCGAGTTGGCCGAGGAAGTCGGCATCGGGGAGTCCACCCCAGCCGTCGTTGTACATCGCCTTGTGGCCAGCAGCGCAGATGCCGCGTACGGCTTTGTTGGGAGCACTGTTGCCGGTGATGAGGGCGGGGAGGTAGTCGCAGTGCTCGATGAATGAGTGGGCAGCGGCGAAGACGTGGGGCGCGGCGTTTTTGATGCGCCAGACTTTAGACCAGAACCATTCGGAGCTGTAGGTGCCGCCGCATTTGGCGAGGTAGTGTGGGCGGGTCTCTTCGGCGAGGGCGGTGATCTTGGCGGCCTCGGCGTGGGCGGTGTGGTCTTTCCACAGCCAGACCTTGGCGTTGATGTCGTCCTTAAATTCTTCTGTCAGTGCCAGTGGGGTGCCATCTTCATCGACGGGGATAGGGGTGGAGCCGGTGGTGTCGATGCCGATGCCGATGATGTTGTCTGGGTCGAAGTCTTTGTCGTTCTCTTTGGCCTGGGCGAGGGCGCCCTTGATGATGGCTTCGAGGCCGTCGATGTAGTCCTGCGGGTTCTGGCGGGCGACATTGGGGTCGGATGGGTCGGTAATGATGCCGAGTTCGCCGGACGGGTAGGGGAAGACGGTGGAGCCGAGTTCGGTGCCGTCGGAGATGTCGACGAGTAGGGAGCGGCAGGAGTTGGTTCCGTAGTCTAGGCCTAGGGCGTATTTCTTCATGGGTGTGGTATCGGAGCGGGAAGGTTTATAAGAGCGGTGGGGCTCAGGCTCAGGCTCAGGCTCAGGCTTGGGCTCAGGCTTGGGCTTTGGCTTTGGCTTTGGCTTTGGGAAGTTGAAGTTGAAGCTGTTCGGGCTTCGCCCTGGTTAATTGGCTCGATGGGGATGTCCCACTAAATTTCTGGGATCGGGTCGGTGGATTTGATCTCTTTGCCTTCCCAGATAGTCTTGCCTTTTGGGTCGTGGGTTAGGATTCTTGCGCGGCTGCCGGGGGCTGGTTTCCTACTCACTTCGGGGATCCATTTCTTATGCTCGGCGATGACTTTTTCGTGTTCTGCGCTACCGACTAGGTTGTTCCACTCATTGGGATCGTTCTTCATGTCGTAGAGTTCTTCGCTGCCGTCGGCGTAGCGGATGTAGCGCCAGTTCTCGCTGCGGACCCCGTGGTTGTCATGGTTGTGGGTGGTGATCGCAGGGCGGGCGCGGTGGGCGTTGGCGTCTTTGAGTTGGGGGATAAGGCTCAGACCTTCGAGGTCGTCTTTTTTCGGTAGGCCGCAGAGATCGTTGAGCGTGGGGTAGATATCTAGGAGTTCGGCTGGCTGGTTGCACACGCCCTTATTGATGCCGGGGCCGGCGAAGATCAGCGGAACCCTAGTGCCGTCGTCCCACAGGGAGTTTTTTCCGGTGATGGCTTTTTCACCGATGTGCCAACCGTGGTCAGACCAGAGGACTACGATGGTGTTATCCGCGTAGCCATTGCGCTCGAGGGCGTCGAGGAGTTTTCCGACCTGGTGGTCGACGAAGGTGGTACAGGCGAGGTAGGAGCGTGTGAGGTTTTTCCACTCGTCGGCTTCCTCCAGGTACTTGAGGCGCGGTTCGGGGAGTTTCCAATGCATGTACCAAGAGAAGCGTGGGGTGTCGTCACGATCGCCGCGCAAGATTTTTGGGAGCTGGAGAGTTTCCTCCGGAAACATGTCCCACCACTTTTGGGTGACGAAACAAGGGACGTGGGGCAGGAAAAATCCGGCGGATAGGAAGAATGGTCCCTCGGGTTTGTTGTCGAGTTGCTGCACTGCCCACTCGGCGATTTTGTGATCTCCCTTGTCCTCGTCCTTGTGAGGAAAGGTTCCCCAATCGACGAGTTTGTGGCCGCTGGGAGCATCGGCGAGGCGCTTTTTAGGGAACGGTGCTCCGGTGGCGCCGGGTCCGAGGATGTCGAACTCTTTGTCCTTGGGCTTCCGGCCGTAGCCTCCGTGGTAGATTTTTCCGGCCGAGTAGGTGGTGTAGCCGTGCTTTTTGAGATAATGCGGCAGTGGGACCGCGTCTTTCAGCTCTGGGACATCACGGAACCATGGTGCTAGACCGTAGATGCCAGTGGAGTCAGGGCGCTTGCTGAGCATCAGGCTGGCGCGTGAGGAGTTGCAAAGCGGGGACTGGCAGTGGGCGTTGGTGAAGGCAGTGCCGCGTGCAGCGAGGCGGTCGATGTTGGGGGTTTTTGCCTGCGGGTGCCCGCCGAGGTAGCCGATCCAGTCGTTCTGGTCATCGATGGCGATGAAGAGGATATTGGGTCTTTTGTCCTCGGCGTGGACAGAAGTGAGGAGGAGAAAGGCAGCTAGTAGGTGGCGCATATCCGTGGAGTTTCGGGTTTGGACTGGCCCCCGTCAATGCTTGAAAGCTGGCGGGTGAGACGCTTAAGTCTTAGGTATGAGCCAATCATCACCTCGCCGCCATTTTCTGAAATCTGCTTCCGCGCTGACCGTTGGGTCTTTTGCTGCGACCCGGGTCGTGCCAGCGGCTGAACCAAAAAAATTAAAACTGGGTTTTGACAATTTTTCGATCAGGGCGCTGGGGTGGAAAGCGCCGCGGCTGCTGGAATACGCAGCGGAGCAGAAGGTGGACACGATTTTGTTTTCGGATCTCGATGTGTTCGAGAGTTTTGAGGCGGCGTATTTGAAGGATGTTAGGAAAAAGGCGGACGACCTAGGGATCGAGGTTCAGGCGGGGACGGGGAGCATTTGCCCGACGGCGACGAACTTTAAAGATAAATGGGGGACGGCGGAGGAGTTACTCTCGCTGACGATCAGGGTGGCTGGCGCGATGGGGTCGAAGGCGGCGCGTTGCTATCTCGGGAGTGCCAAGGATCGGAAATCGGATGGGGGCATCGAGGCGCGGATCGAGGACACGGTCGCCGTGTGCAAGAAGGTGCGGTCGAGGGCGATGGATGCTGGGGTTAAGATCGCGATCGAGAACCATGCGGGCGACATGCAGGCGTGGGAGTTGGCGACACTGATCGAGGCGGCCGGTGCGGAATATGTCGGCGCGACGATCGACTCGGGAAATGCGACTTGGACTCTTGAAGATCCGATTCAGAACTTGGAGATTCTCGGGAAGTATGCGGCATCGAGTGGGATTCGTGATTCGATGGCTTGGGAGTATGAGGCCGGCGTGAAGGTGGCGTGGACGGCGATGGGGGAGGGGTGTGTGGACTTGAAGAAATACATGAAGCGCTGGGCGGCGTTGTGTCCTGAAGTGCCGGTGCAACTGGAGATTATCTCGGGGTTCTCGAAGCCGTTTGCCTACATGCAGGAAGATTTCTGGGAGTCGTATCAGAAAGTGCGTGCGCCGGAGTTTGCGAAATTTTTGGCGCTGGCGAGAAAGGGGAACGAGATCCCCAATGGGAAGGCGGGGGATGCGGACTACCAGAGGGCGGAGTTGGAGCGGAGTATCAAATACTCGAAGGAAGTACTTGGGCTGGGGCGGCGTTCTTAGTTGTCCGGTAGGCTCTGGAGTTTCCAACTACGGGCTTAGGCCGCGGTTGATACGGTAGAAGGCTCGTTGGCGGGTATCGCCTGCGACCGGGTCGGTGGCGATGACTTGGCGATGAGCGTTGGGGACCAGGTCGCTTGCGATGGTCTGCCAGGCTTGGCCGTCGAGGGATCGCTGCAGGTGGTAGGTGGCACCGGTCTGTGCGGCGTTCAAGGTGATGGTGGCGTCATCGCCAGTCACGGTAATGCTCAGTTGGCTGTGGGGGAGGTGTGCTGGTGGGATGCGGAAGATGTTGGCGGGCATGCTCGTGATGCAGGAGTTGCGCATGACAATATCGCTCAAGCTAGTGGCGTTGATTGCTGGAATGACGTCGGCAAGCTCGGGATCAAAAAGGTAGAAGAAGCGGTCGCCAGCGGCGAGATCGGTGAACTGCTGGATCATCGCGACGGCCATGAGTTCACCGACAGGGAGCCCGGGGAGATGATCTTCCATGAGTGCGCCGACCCAGAGTTCAATCTCGTCGGGATCGGCGTAGGCTTGGGCGAGGGCGCTGCGCATGGCCGGGTCGGCGGTGATGGCATCGAAACTTGCCATGGGTGCTAGTCCGTAGGTGGCGCGGGTGTCGTTGTAGCTGGCCAGCCCGTGGTCGCGTCCGCGCTGGATGTTAAGGGCGGCGAGGTCGAGTCCGCCAGCACCGGGAGGGCCGAATAGCTGGTTGCGCAGGCTGCCGACGATGATTGAATCGATCCGCTGCTGCATCTGTTTCGAGAGCCCCATGAGGATCCAATCGACTTTTTGCGGATCGTTGATGAGAGTCGACGGTGTGAAAAACGCGTCGAACAGCCCGAGGCTGGGAACCGGGGCTGGCTGGCCGTCGTCTTGCATGAGCATGAGTTGGTCGGAGACCATGGTGTGGCCGATGCGGAAGATGGCAGTTGCGAACTCATTGCTGATGCTGGGGTCGCGCGTCGGTTGGTAGCTGAAAGTCGAGGGCTTGGGGGCGAGCGGGCCGAGCATCGCGGGGAGAAATTCGTTGTAGGTGATGGCCTGCACGTGGGCGCCGACAATCTTGCGCGCGCGCTGGTAGATAGACTCGTCGTCCCACATCGGATTCTGTGCTGCGATGGTATCGGCAAGGTGGTTGTGTTCGCGCAAGAAGATGGTGTGCATGCAGGTGAGGCCGAGTTGCTCGTTGGAGCGCACGTCGCCGCCGAGGAACAGATCTTCCTCGGGAAGGTGGAGGTCGTTGGCGTTGGGGAGCCCGCCGGTGTTCATCGGCATGAGCTCACCGGAGCTGGTCTTGAGTCGCCCGCCGGTGAAACTGCGCAGGGCGGCGGCGCGGACGCTGTTGGAACCGTAGACCATCGAGGCGTCGATGAACGAGCTGACATGATTGGTCTGCTGGCGTGGCGTGGTAGTGCCGGTGGCTGGATCAAAGACGGTACGCCTAAACGGGATGGTGCCCTGCATTGGATCGCCGGGGCCGACCCCGATGTCGAATGATTCGTCGGAGGTGGGCGAAAGGGTGATGTCGTGATCGAGGAACTGGCCCCATTGCCAGACGTAGTCGCTCAGGCTGTAAGCGTTTGGCTCATCCGAATCGCTGGCGCAGAGGAGATTGGAAATCACGCGGGCGTTGTTGCGCACGCCGACGGCGGGGGTGGCGATGCCGTCGTCGTAGGCGCTCAATGCAATGCGGGCGAATGGTGTTTGCGCTGCGCCTAGTTCGGGATTGGCTAGATTGTTGCCGGAGCCGTTGATGCTTCGGTTTTCTGCACGTAATGATTGGATCAACGCGATG
>JBLHKE010000381.1:0-7401 GCA_047619485.1 Verrucomicrobiales bacterium
AGTTCGGCGCCATCTTCGTAGCTCTTCAATCGGATTAGGACATCGGCACGCGAGCGGCTGGTGTTGTAGAAGCCACCGTTGGCTTTGTCGAAAAAGTACTTGTTCTGCGCTTTCTGCAGATCATCTGCAAATAGCAGCCAGCGCTCGTCGAGATCGGCAGTGTAGAGGTCAAGGCATGCTTGGATGATGAAAGCGTAGTCGTCGGCGCTGCCGGCCTGGCTTAGCCCTTCTGGGTCGAAAATGCGGTAGAGCGGGGGGCTTGAGTTGGCATCGTAGCAGTTGTCGCGGATGAAGCTGAGTGCGGCGACCGCGTGATCGAGGTATTCCCCGATTCCAGTGGTGATGGATGCCTTGGCGAGGGCAGAGATCATCAGGCCATTCGAAGCGGCGACGATCTGGCGGTTGAGTGGAGGTGCGGGGCGTCGGTTTCGCGCAGCCAACAGGCCTGCATTGCCACGCGCGATCGCTGCGCTTGCTGCGGCTTCGCCCAGCCCGAATTTGGCAGCGACCTCTGTGAGCGATTGGTCAATCCGGAGAACATTGATGTCTTCCCCGTTGAGCATGCCTGCACCGAGAGGGGCGTTCCCTTCGGGGCGGACCCCGTAGTAATTCGCGAGGATAGCAGCATCTCCAGCGGCCGCTTGGGCAAACTCGTCTGCTTTCCATGTGTAAAAAATGCCCTCCTCGAGCTCCTCTGAATCCGCAGATCTCGAGCTGTCGGAGTGCACCGAAGAGTAGAAGGCACCCCCGGGAGCTGCGAGCGTCGACGTGGTGAATGCGGCGATCCCCTTGGCGACCTTCAGGTAATCCGCACTGCCGTTAGATTGGTAGCCTTCGAGGTAGGCGTCTAACAATAGAGCCTGATCGGTGAGCATTTTTTCAAAATGCGGGATGGCCCAAGCTGGATCGGAGGTGTATCGATGGAAGCCGCCGCCGAGGTGATCGTGAATACTTCCGGCGGCCATCTTCGACAGGCTCAGGTTGATCATTTTTTGGCACTGGCTGGCTCGGAATGAGCCCTCCTTCTCCCGGGAGATGATGAGGTGTGCGGTGCTGAGTTTGGATGGGTTTGGGAATCGTGGTGCCGAGCCGAAGCCGCCATGCTGGGGGTCGAATTCGGTCGAGAGTCGCTCGTAGGCGGCGAGCAATTGCTCGTTGCTAGTGCCAGTCTTGGCCGGGTCAGCGGCGGGCAGGTCTTGGATCTTGGAGCGAAGTTTGGAGAGATCACGCCGGCTCTGCGAGTCGATGTAGTCGGGGAAGCGCTTCCACTGATTGATGATGTGGCTGAGTACCTTCTCGAAAGCTGGTTGCCTCGAGCTGCTGGTCGGCGGGAAGTAGGTGCCGACCGAGAACGGCACCAGATCAGGGGTGAGCCAGACGTTGAGTGGCCAACCGCCACTCCCCTGGCTGGCTTGCATGTAGGCCATGTAGATACGGTCGACGTCAGGTAGCTCTTCGCGGTCGACTTTCACGTTGATGAAGTGGTCGTTCAGGAGCTTTGCCATGGCTGGATCCTGGAAGGATTCGAGCTTCATTTTGTGGCACCAGTGACAGGAGTGGTAGCCGATGGAGATGAACAGTGGTTTCTTTTCAGTGCGTGCCTGCTGGAAGGCCTCGTCGCCCCATGGATACCAATTCACCAGATCGTTGGCGTGTTCGAGTAAGTGGGGCGAACTTTCGCCGGCGAGGTGGTTTTTAGCGACAATACTGCTGCTGAGTAGGATCCAGCAGAGGGTGGTAGGGATAATCGCTGAGATGGAGAAGGACATTGGAGTCGGTAACATGAAGAATACCCGGATTTTGCATGTGGGCAAGAATTGCCATATCGGACAGGGTGGTGATCTGAAAATGATTTGAGCAGGCGCGAGGCGGCGAAATGTGTTGGCAAGCGTTGGGTAGGGATTTAGTTAAGAGCCTGTCGGACTTACCCGACCCGGCAAGACCCATTTTAGAATTCGCCCAGATCCGCCTGCTGAATCGTCATTGAATCCATTCAAATCCTTCCCGGCAAGCAGATCTGAATCGGAATTCTAAAACGTTTTGCTCGAATCGTCTCAGCCCGACAGACTCTTAAGGATTGTCTATTGCAAACCAAGTGATCACTTTAACCATAGCGAGCCAGAAAGGCGGAGTCGGTAAAACGACCGTGGCGGTGAACCTCGCCTACGCTTTGGCGCGGCGTGGCTGGAAGACGCTGCTGATGGATACCGACCCGCAGGGCTCGGTCGGGCTCTCGCTCTCACGCAAGGCGCGCCAGCGTGAGGGGTTCTATGAGTTGATCGCTCGTGATGGCGGTGCGGTTAGCGATTATCTATTGGAGACGAGGTTGCCGGAATTGAAAATCTTGACGGCTGGACGCGAGGGGAGTTTTTTCCAGCTCGATGTCGGTGCGCCGGTCGGTTGGGGGGAGGGGTTCGCCCAGATCCTCAAGGCGCTCGAGCCGCAGGGCTTCGATGTGGTGTTAGTGGATACGGCTGCAGGGCTGATGGGCTGCGGGGTAGAAATTCTGAAGCAATCTGACTTCGTGCTGATCCCCCAGCAGGCAGAACCGCTCGGGGTGCGCTCGATTCCACACATCCTCACCGCGATTGCGCAGATGCGTCGCGATGGGGTGAAGGTGCAGGTGGCGGGCGTGTTGATGACGATGTTACAGGAGGGCGAGAAAGAGAGCGTCGATGTGGTGAGGCAATTGCAGGAATTGCTACCGGTCGGGCTATTGCTGCCGATCAGCATTCCGCGCGATCCGGTTTTTTTAAAAGCGAGCGGTGCCGGGGTACCGCTCGGACTGTTGCATGCCCGCCCGCCCGCCGCCGCACTGGCGTTCGAGCAGTTGGCCGTGGAGCTCGAGGGAAGAATGAAACTCGAACCAGAAGAGGAGGTGACTAGTGGATTTACGCGACTCATGGATTGATCCGGACGAAGTCTCGGAGCTGGCCAGCGAAATTTTTCCGGTCGAGAAGGTGAGGCTGGCGGACGACGACGGCTACGAGCCGGTGCCGCTTCTCGATGATGGAGGCGTCGGGGACGTCCGAGCCTCGAGCGAGGCGGTTGCCCAGGACTGTGACGAACAGATGACTGCTGATAGGATCGCGGAGCGCTTACGGGCAATCCGTGTTCGTGCGGAGCGTTCGGGATTGCTAATTGGCAGCGAGCCCGTGAAAAACCCTGAGGGGGAGGATCGTTGTCGTGAATCTGCTCCGATCCCTGAACCTTTCGTGCTGCCGGGAGGGCGTCTGATCGAACAGGTGTCCGCGCTGGTCGACTGGCTCGCTGAGGACTTCAAACAGGTGTTTGTGCTGGACGAACTTGGCGACGAATTAGTGCCGGGTGACGTGCCAGCCGGGCTGCGAAGTGGGGCTGTCCGGCTCGCGCAGTCGTGGGAGCGCAGCCAGCGCTGGTTGCGGGAAGAAGGCCTGGCGGCGGAGGTTCCGGTGGCCGGGGCAGCGCTGGCGGGTGGCCTGATTTTCTCGGTGGTCGGGATCCGCTGCGCGGGTGGATTCTACTGTGCCGCGCTGGTTGGGGAGCAGATGGTGTCGACCGAGCATGCGGTGCTGATCCGCGATGCCTTGTTTTTGGTCTTTGGTTAGGATTTTTGTCGTGCATGTGAGTCCGCGTTGACCACAGGCGCCGCCACGCTGAGGATGGGCGAGATGTCTGAAGACGAAACAGAACTTGAGATCGCGGTCGAGGAGCGCCAAGAGGGGATCCAGCAATTGTTGGATGCCGAGCTTCTAGATATCGACGAGCTGGTGGCAGCGGTGGAGGCAATCCCGGCCGAAGATGCCGGCCGGCTACTCTCCAGACTGAAGGCGACCGATCGAGAACGGCTGCTCGAGAAATTGCCACCAGAGGAAGCTGCGGCGCTGGTGGCGGAGCTGGATGAATCACAGGCGGCTGACATCGTCGGCGAGATGCCAGCAGGGGCGGCAGCGAGGCTGGTCGAGAAGTTGGATTCTGGCGACCGGGCGGACATCCTCGACGAGCTCGATTCGGACGAGGCCGAAGCGGTGATGGCGGCGATGACGCCAGATTCGGCAGACAAGGAGCGGGAGCGACGCACCTACCCGGAGGGCAGTGCTGGCGAGTTGATGGCGCGCGAGTTTTTGGGATACCCGATCGACGCCTCGATTTTCGATGTCGTCCACGACCTGCGGAATCGGGCGGACGATTACGCCGAGTATGCGATCCAGTATGCCTATGTGGTGGATCAGGACGGCGTGCTGCGCGGCGTCCTGCGGCTGCGCGATATTCTGCTCGGGCGCAGCGGTGCGATGGTGCGTGACCTGATGATCCCAAACCCCGCGAGTGTCCCGGTCGACGCGACGCTGGACAAGCTGATCTCCCTGTTCAAAGAGAAGCCGTTCATGGGGATGCCGGTGGTCGGCGAGAGTGGTGTACTGTTGGGCGTTCTTGGAAAAGAGCGCGTGGATGCAGCGGAGCAGCGCCTGGCGAAGCGCGCGTTCCTGCGGGTCAGTGGTATCGTCGGCGGGGAGGAACTACGCTCGATGCCGCTCGGCGCGCGCTCGGTGAGGCGCTTGGCCTGGCTGATTCCTAACATTGTCCTCAACCTGGTCGCAGCGAGCGTGATCGCGGCTCACCAGGCGACCTTGGAGGCTGCGATTGCTCTGGCGGTGTTCTTGCCGATCGTGTCGGACATGAGTGGGTGTTCCGGCAACCAGGCGGTGGCGGTGAGTATCCGCGAGCTATCGATGGGGCTATTGCGACCGGGGGATGCCTTGCGGGTTTTCTTGAAGGAGGCGTGGATCGGGGTGATGAACGGAGCCGTGCTGGGGATCCTCTTGGGAAGCGTGGCAGGAATCTGGCAGGGGAATGTCTACCTCGGCGCGGTGGTTGGTTCAGCGCTGGCGTTGAACACGATGCTCTCGGTCGTCCTAGGTGGGTTAGTGCCGCTGCTTCTGAAGAAGTTTAAGGTAGATCCCGCGCTCGCCTCGGGGCCGATCTTGACCACCGTGACGGATATGTGCGGGTTCTTTCTGGTGCTGTCGTTCGCCGGATCGGTGTTGGACAAAATCGTGTAAGGGTGAATTTTAGTCACCGCGAAATTCGCCAGTGAGCGAAAATTTTTCAGTGCTGGCATTCTCGGGCTTGCGATTCGTTTGCCTTTCCCACGACCAAGCGTAGCGACCGAGTATCTCGCTCTTGAAGAATTTCGCACCGAATTTACTGGGGCTCACTGGCCCGGTTGTCTCGCCGCGGATCTTGATCGAGCGATTGGCATTAGTGATCACGATCTCGTAGATGATCGCGTCATCCAAAGCTACGCGGCACGCATTTTTCAGTTCCGCTGAACCGGGGAGATCGTCGGTCTGCCTGATCGTTTTCGGGTGATTTGGTGCCCGAATGATTTTTGTGGGTGCCTTGAACATGATCCACAGGCAGCCAGCCCATATCAGAGACAGCGCTGTAATAACGATCCATCGGGCTTTCCTCTGGCACTCTGACGGGCTAGCGGAGGTTATGCTCAAACGCGGCGACTAAACTGCGCGACGACGTACGGCTACCATGGCCACAGCGTCCAGATTCGGGCGTCGCCCATGTCCTTCCAATTCGGATTGCGGGTGGTCTCCTCGAACTGCCCAGCCCATTCCTTAATAGCGACCTCCCCGTGTCCATAGGCTTTAAAATCGCGCAAGTTCCAGAATGTCATCTTGTCCTTCTCGCGGTCAGCAAATTCGAAGATCGACCAGCCTTTGCTGCTGTCGATCAAGCGCCCCTCGACCGCGATGGCTCCAGCGGTGAAAATACCTGCGAGTCCCGCGATCGGGCCGACTGCCAGCGAAGCTCCTTTCCTGGCTGCATTGCCGGTGGTGCTGGTAGGGTCGAGTTCCACCAGTGAGAGTTGTAAGGTGACACTCTGAGGGCTTGGGCGATCCACGAGGCGATAGCGTGGTCGGGGCGAGTCGCGGAAGGTCCTGGCGAACTCGTCGCGCATTTTTTGGGCGATCTCGCGCACCGGCCGCTCTCGATCCCAGCGTTGGTATTGGCGTGCCGCCATTTTCTTGCCAATCGGGCGCAGGTCTTTTGTGTCGACCGGAGCGATGTAGATCTCGGTGTTGGCAGCGGAGAGCGCCCGCTCTTCACGCTTGGGATTGGTCCAAGTCCGCAAGAAAGGCGAGCGCGGTCCCATCGTTTGCATCTGGTGGGATTGATCAAGGAACCCGCTTGGTTGCGCAGGCTTTGACTCGAGCTTCGACTTCACGGTCGAGCACGCAGGCAGTATAATGATTGCGAGGGCAATTGGTAGGAGGCGGTTGGGCGACATTGAGAGATGTTTTAGAGGGGGAATCTAGCTCCCGTGCGACCGATTACCAGTTCCCTTTGACCCTGCCAACACGCATGGCATGGTGCCTATATGTCCGAGACCAACCCGACACTGAATGGAAAACCACCCAAGAGTCTCAGGGCGAAGCTACGTCTAGTGGCCATCGCCTTCGTCTCGATTCTGTTCGTAATCTTCGCGATCGTCAACGCGGAGACGGTCGAGGTGAACCTGCTGTTCGCCCAAGTCTCGATGCCGCGGTTCCTCCTGTTGATCGGAGTTTTCGGTCTCGGTGGCGTAACCGGTTGGTTGCTGCGTCCGCGACGCAGGAAGACCACCTAGTGCCGCCTAGCCGACGATGCGTGCGAAGCGTCGTTGGATCTCGCCTCGGATGACTTCCTCGAGCTCCGGATGCTTGAGCTTCTCGATCGCCTCGTTGACGAACCCGAAGGTGACCAGTTGGCGAGACATCTGGTCGGAGATACCCCGCGCCTTCAGGTAGAAGAGTTCCTCGTCGGTGATCGGCCCACTGGTGCTGCCGTGGCTGCACTTCACTTGGTCGGCGTTGATCTCAAGACCTGGCATGGCATTGGCCTCGCACTCGTCGCTGAGCAGGAGGTTGCGGCAGGTCTGGTAGGCGTCGGTGAAATGGGCATCGTCGCCAACCTTGATCAGGCCAGCGAAGATCGTGCGGGTCTTGCCGTAGAGGGCGTTCTTATAGAGCAGGTCACTGGTCGTGTGTGGCTGTTCGTGGAGTTGCAGCGTGCGCTGATCCATCTCCTGCGTCCCCTCCGGGATGCAGACGGAGAGCATGTCGCTGTTGGCTCCCTTGCCGACCAGATGGCTGACATTCTCACTGCGGCTCCAGGAGGTGCCGAGGTTGATGATCAACGATTTTGCATCGGCATCGGTGCCGACGGAGGTGCTGCTGACGTGGATCGATTTGGCTTCCTCTGCCCAGTTCTGGCAACAGACGTGCTTTAGCTTCGAGCCGGGACCAGCGACGAGATCGGCAACGCTGCAGGCGAAGCCTGGTTGCTCGCCCTCTGAGGCGAAGTAGTCGACGACGGTGACGCTGGCATTGTCTTCGGTGACGATGAGGGTGTGTGGGAAGGCGCTGG
>JBLHKE010000382.1:0-7401 GCA_047619485.1 Verrucomicrobiales bacterium
TTCAGCCGGACATCGGTGGGGATCTGCAGGCGCAGGGATCTGATCTTCGCGACCGCCTTCTGCAAATGCATCAGGGCGGCTTCGCCATCGCCGAGCGTGAGGTGGATCTCGCCAGCGTTGCGATCCGCTTTGGCGACCTCGAGCGCCAGATCCGGGTTGGCCTGGTGCTGGGAAGCGAATGCCTCGTAGTAATTGAGCAGCAGGCCCGCGCTCTCCTCTGGCAGGTCGAACTCTGGGTTGCCGTCCGTATCGCGGCTGATCACGAGCGCAAAGATTTCATCCAGCGCCCCCTGAGACTCGCTTAAGTTTTCGATCGATTTCGCGACGAGGGTTCCCATCTCGTCCAGTTCCGCTTGGCTGACGCCCGTTTTCGCTGTGGTGTCGACGGTCACGACCACTTCGGGTTTGGGATCGTCCGCCGTCTTGCCCTTCTGGCTGAAGTAAGCGGCACCTCCAAGGCCACTGAGTGCTAACAATCCGAGCGCCGCGCAGACTTTTTTTAAGCTGCCAGCCTCTTTGTCGCGGCGGAGTTGTTCGGCGGCGATCTTGCGATGTTCCTCACGTCGATCTTTCTCGTTGTCGATCGCCTCGAAGGCGAACAAGACTTCGCGCATGTCAGGAAAACGATCTTCGGCTCTGACCTCGAGGCAGCGATCGATGATGGCACGCTTGGCCGATTCATCTTCGTTGGCCGCTGGTGCAGGCCACTCGTAAGCGGCCTGCTTTTCGATCATGTCAGCCAGAACCTTGTAATCGTAGGTGAACTGGACATCGAGTGCGGCCGCCTCGCGTTTCTTGATCTCGGTGATCGCCGCCTGTAAGCGCGGGTATTTTCCGGTGAGTAGCTGGTAGGCTAGCACGCCGAAAGCGTAGACATCCCAGCGCTCAGCGCGCCCACCGAAATAATGCTCCGGCTGGCGGATCTGCTCGGGCGCGGCGTAGAAAACGGAATCACCCGGGATTAGTTTCGGCACAGCACCGACGAGCCCTTGTGAGAAATCGGTCAGTTTGATGTGGGGCGGGATCGCTTCGTCGAGGAGCACGTTGGCCGGCTCGAGGTTGCCGTGGATCACGCGCTGGCGATGTAGAAATGCGAGCGCGTCTGCGATCTGCTGGACGTAGCCCCACGCGTCCTCCGAGATCAGGTGGTTCATCAACCCCTGGATCGTCCGTGGCCGGAGAGACTCCACACCCTGCGAGTCTTGGTACGGCTCACCATGCAGACTGGTCGCCATGTAGGCCTGCTCCGATGCGAGGTCGAAGTCGTGCACTTCCACGATCCCCGGGTGCGCGTCACGGTTGAAAATCTTCACCAGCGCATCGGAGATCAACTGTCGGTTGATCACCTCTGAGTCGAACGCTTTCAGCGCCACGACGGTCTGGCCATCATACTCAGATGCGTAAACCCGACCGGTGGAACCCTCACCGATGAGTGCGCGAAACGTGTAATCTGGAATAGTGGGAGGCGTCATTGACAAAGTCTGTGCGGGTAGAGTGACCCGCGATCCAAGCTGAAGCGTATTTTACGTCTCTTCATATCAATCTCAAGAGATAGCGCAATAGTAAGTTATCTAAATGATCACTGCACCGGATGGCTGAATGATGATCACTGTGCCAGATGGTGGCCTGACACGTCGCGCTAATTCTGGAAATTCGAGAAATTTGGTGGCTCTGCAGGGTTGCTTTCTCTAGTATTTAGAAATTGACGGTGGACGGTGGCCAGATCAGGTTCCGAAATAGCGATCGCCGGCGTCGCCGAGTCCCGGCACGATGTAAGCGTTTTCATTGAGATGGGAATCGACTGCGGCGGTGTAAATAGGGATGTCCGGGTTCTTTTTAGAGAAATGCTCGACCCCCTCAGGGCAGGCCACTAGGCAAACGAAGTGGATCCGTCTCGCGCCCGCGGCACGCAGCTGTTTGGCGGCCTCCGCGGCGCTGTTACCGGTGGCTAGCATCGGATCGATGAGCAAGACGTCGGCGTCGGCGATGTTCGGGGGGAGTTTGCAATAGTAGCTCTCCGGCTGATGCGTTTTCTCGTCTCGATACATCCCGATATGACCGATCTGGGCGTCGGTGAGAATTTCCAGGATGCCGTCGAGCATGCCGATCCCTGCACGCAGGATCGGCACGAGAATGATCGGTCGCGCGGGCTCAGCTCCCTTGGCCATCGCGATCGGGGTCTCGACCTGCACTTCCTTCAACTCGAATTCTCGCGTGACCTCGAAGGTCATGAGTTTGGCGATCTCCCGGAGGTTGGAACGGAACTCAGCGAGCCCCGTTGTCTGGTCGCGCAATCGGGTGAGGCGCGCTTGGATCAGCGGGTGATCAATGATGGTGAGGTGGTGTGATTGGCTCATGGTTGTGCGACGAGGCGGCTGATCCAGGGGAAGACTTGTTTCTTGCGACTGACGACGCCTTTCATCTCGAAGAGATTTTTTCCGAGGGTCGGGTATTGGATTTTCTCGATCACTTCGGGATCCCCACAGATCAGCAGCAAGCTGTCCTTCTTGATAATGTCAGTGACAAATAGTAGCGCGAAATCGTAGCCGCCTTCTAAACGCAAGGTTTTGAGGCCATCACGCAGTGCTTCCTCCTTCGGCCAGAAACTGACGTGGTCGAGTTCCTCGATCTGCGAGATACTGATCCTGAAGCCGGATTCGTTGAACTCCTTGCGGTCGGAATCCAACAAGTCGGGGATACTCAGCGTCCGCAAAGCGGAGCCGGCGGCAAAAAAGTCCCGGGTGAACTCGTCGGCGTTGATCCCTGCGATCGGGGCCAGCCATCCGAGCATCTCGCGATCGGTATCGGTGGTCGTCGGAGAGGTTAGGTTGAGCGTGTCGGAAATCAGCCCGGCACACAGGCACATCGCGGTTCCTGGGCGCGGCTTGAGCCGGTGGCTGCGGAACGATCGTGCGACGATGGTGCAGGTAGAGCCGACGGTCATATTGATGAACTGGATCGGCTCCTTGGTGACGAGATTGCCACTGAGACGGTGGTGATCTAAGACCTCCACGATCTCGGCTTCCTCCGCACCCGCCACCGCCTGAGAGAATTCGTTGTGGTCGACGAGCACCAGTCGTGGCCGCGGCGGATCGACGAGGTCGGACTTGGAGAAAACGCCGAGTAGCTCGTCGGTGTCTTCCTTCACGACGGGGAAAAGTTGCTGGTGGGTGGAGCGGACTTTCTCGGTCACGGTCGAGAGTAGCGTGTTCATTCCAAAGCGCATGAACTTAGCACCGCTGGCGGCTGAAATACGCCGCGAACAGCGGATCAACTGCGTGGTGCTGGCAGTGTCGCGCGTGGTGGCGATCACCGTGACGCCGTTGCGCTTGGCGATCTCCAGCGTGTCGGGATCCATCATCGCGCCACCCGTAATGATGATGCAGCGCACGCCTGTGTTGGCAGCGAGCTGGTGGGTGCGTTTGCGATCTCCAGCGAGCAGGATCAGTTCTTCGGCCTTGAAGCCACTCATGCGTTCCTTGATCACCTCGTAGCTCGACGCTGCGACCAACATCACCAGGTTGACCTCGTCGTCCTGTGGGCCAGCGGCGTGGATCAGCTTGCCATCGAGAGCGCGCACGATGTTGGTGATCGGTGTGCGCACGTGGCGGGCACGACCAGCGATCTCGTCACCTGGGAGCAGAAGTTGCATCAACTCGAGTGCCGACGGCATGCTGACGATTCGGTTGAACTCATCCACCACCGGGATGCTGCGGTGTCCGCCGATACGCATGCGCTGGTAGACATCGAGGAAGGTCTCGTGACCGTGGGCGCGATCGACGTTGCGCTGGCAGATATCGCCTACCCGCGGGCGCACATCTACAATCAGACGTGGCGCCGGTATGCCAGCCTTCTCCAACACCCACGCGGTGCGCGCGGTGATCTCGCCACAGCGCGCGGCCACCGCATCCGGTATGCGCGTTGCCTCGAGCAGCTCTGCGTAACCGATTGCGGAACAGATCGCATCGGTGTCGGGATTGCGGTGACCGATGACGTAGGTTGGCTGGATCGAGAGCATGATTTGGCGTCGTGATGAAACTTCCAAGTATCACAGATCAGGGGCGGGGCAAGGAATGCGTTTCGCAGGGGTGATTCTTGCTCGCGAATCGGCTCTGGGTGGCTACATTCTGGCGTGAATCGATTCCCATTTCTTCTCAGTTTAGCCGCCGCCGCCGGATGTGCCTATTTCGCCTTTGCCCAGGAGGCCGAACCAGACGCCGGGCTCCTCAGCAATTCCCGCCAACTCACCTTTGCCGGGAAACGGGCCGGGGAAGGGTATTTTAGCGCTGACGGCTCGCAGATGATTTTTCAGAGCGAGCGCGAACCGGGCAACCCGTTCTTCCAGATCTATCTTCTCGATCTAGAAACCGGAGATACCGAGCGCATCTCGCCGGGGAAGGGGAAAACTACCTGTGGGTGGATTCATCCCGATGGCAAACGGGTGATGTATGCGTCGACCCAAGATGATGCCGAATCGGTGAAAAAACAGGAGGCCAAGCTGGCCGAGCGCAAGGCTGGCACCGTGAAGCGCTACTCGTGGGACTATGATGAGAACTACGACATCTTCGAGGCATCGACTTCTGGCGGCGAATACAAAAACCTGACCGAGACTCGCGGCTACGATGCCGAAGGCTCCTATTCACCAGACGGCAGCAAGATCGCGTTTGCCTCGAACCGTCACGGCTACACTGAAACTCTCTCTGAGGCAGACCAGGTCGCATTCAAGCGTAACAAGAGCCACCTGATGGACATCTACATCATGAATGCCGATGGCAGTGGGGTTAAGCGACTCACCACGAGTGCCGGATACGATGGCGGTCCGTTCTTCAGCCCGGATGGAAAGCGAATCTGCTGGAGGCGTTTCAATGTGGAGGGCGACCAGGCCGAGATCTACACGATGAACATCGACGGCAGCGACGAGCGCCAGATCACCAAGATCGGTGCGATGTCCTGGGCGCCATTCTATCACCCGAGCGGCGAGTATCTGATCTTCGCCACCAACAAGCACGGGTTCGCGAACTTCGAACTCTACATGATTGATTCGGCAGGCAAGAGCGAGCCAGTGCGCGTCACCGACTCCGATGGGTTCGACGGCTTGCCAGCATTCTCGCCGGATGGGAAAACTCTCTCGTGGACGAGTAACCGCACCGCTCAGAAGCAGTCACAGATCTTCGTCGCTGATTGGGATCACGCGCAGGCGAAGGCGCTGCTCGCTGAGAATCTACCTGCGACGAGCGCGGCGATCAACGCCGACGATCTGCGCAAACACCTCGAATACTTGGCCTCGGACGAAATGCAGGGGCGATTGACCGGGACGGAAGGCGAGCGCTTGGCAACGCAATACGCGGCCGACGTTTTCAGTTCCTACGGGCTCGATCCTGCCGGTGACGACGGGACTTACTTCCAAGAATTCGAGTTCACTGCAGGGATCAATCTCGGTGATGGCAACGAGCTGCAGTTCGACGGCGACACGAAACCCGAAGTCGGCAAAGACTGGCAGCCGCTGTCGTTTTCCTCGACCGGAAAAATCGAAAAGATGGGCGTCGCCTTTGCCGGCTATGGCATGGAAGCGCCAGCCGAGGGAGACTTCGAGGAGTATAGTTCCTACTTCCACCTCAGCGTCAAAGACAAGTGGGTGATGGTCTTCCGCTACCTGCCTGAGGACGTGACGCCAGAGCAGCGGCGGCGGTTTTCACAACACTCGAGCCTGCGCTACAAGGCGATGACCGCGCGGCAGAAAGGGGCGAAGGGTCTGATCGTGGTCAGCGGGCCGAACGCCCAGGTGAAGAGCGAGCTCGTGCCGATGGGCTTCGATGCATCGCTGTCGGGTTCTGGCATCACGGCGATCTCGGTCAGCAATGAACTCGCGCAGAAAATACTCACAGCTGGTGGCGACACGAAATCTCTCAAACAGCGCCAGGACGAGTTGGACGGTGGCGAGATGGCGGCGGGCAAAACGATCAATACCGAGATCGGTGCCGTGATCGATATCAAGCAGGAGAAACGCCGCGGTCGCAATGTCTTAGCACGAATGAAGAGCGGCAAGGAAGGTCCGGCGGTGATCTTCGGGGCGCACATCGACCACCTCGGCAACAAGGCTGGCGCCACCTCGCGCGCCGGTGAGGGCGAGGTGAATCAAATACACTACGGGGCGGATGACAATGCCTCTGGCGTGTCTGGGATGTTCGAGATCGCCGAGTACCTCGCCGACCTCAACGCGCGCGGCAAACTCGAGTTGAAACGCGATGCTGTATTTGCAGCCTGGTCTGGCGAGGAGATCGGCCTGATCGGCTCTGCCCATTTTGCGACAAGCGAAGATCCCGACGGCGATGTATCGATTTCCGACAGGTATGCGGCGGCGCTCAACATGGACATGATCGGCCGCCTGACGAAGACCGTCGTTATGCAGGGGATTGGCTCGAGCCCGTGGTGGGCAGGGGAGATCGAGAAACGCAACGTGGTCGTCGGCTTGCCGATCACGATGCAGGACGACGCCTACCTCGCGACTGATGCGACCTCGTTCTACTTGAAAAAGGTGCCGATCCTGAACGCTTTCACCGGCGCGCACGAGGATTACCACCGCCCGACCGACACCGCTGACAAAATCGACTACGACGGCGCCACCAAGATCAGTCGGCTGATGGGATTGATCATGCGTGGCTTGCTGACGTCTGACGAGATACCCGAGTTCACCCAGGTCGAGCGCCCGGAGAACCAGGGGCAACGTGCTGGGTTGAGAGCGTATCTCGGCACCATCCCCGACTATGCGCAGGGCGGTGTGGTCGGTGTCAAACTCTCTGGGGTAACCAAAGGTGCGCCGGCCGACAAGGCTGGCATCAAGGCTGGGGATGTGATCAAGAGCGTCGCCGGCAAAGAGGTGAAAAATATCTACGACTACACCTATGTCCTCGAAGCTCTGAAGGTTGGCGCGGAGGTCGGTATCGAAATCGAACGCGGTGGGGAGATGCAGAAACTGAAGATCACCCCCGGCTCGCGGGACTAAGCCCCGTAACTTCGATTTGCAATCACAGTCATCCCATAGCCACCTTTTCTCGGGGGGCTGGATCTGGTTTTGTAGGGTTTTCGGCTCGGTTCTGCGGTTCGTTTTTTTCAACTTTCAGCCGTCATGCTCATTTCGCGGGCTCTTGCTCCCTAGTGTCTTAAGGGCTTGTTCGGAAATAAGTTGGTCAATAGCTGGGCAGGCATTGAGCTTACCACCAAGGCAGAGTTTGCTTCGTGTAGTGAACGACTCGGAGGGAACTCCAACGCAGGTTGGAGGTTCAAGGGCTAGCAGATATGTCCAAGTTATTTCCGAACACGCCCCAAGCAAGACCACCACGTGGCTCCACGGTATGAATGTACGCGCTTTTCTATCGACCCGTGCTCGCGGGCGAGCGTGGC
>JBLHKE010000383.1:0-7394 GCA_047619485.1 Verrucomicrobiales bacterium
CCTCAAGGCCACCCTGAGCGATCCGCGCGCCGGGGCACGCCGCGCCGCCTTGCTGGCGCTGCTTGAGGACGATGCGCTTAGCCAACAGCGACTCGAGATCGCCGCCCAAGACCCTGACAAGATCGTCGCCACACTCGCTAGCAAACGCCTTGGGGGCAAAGCGCAGGCGGTGATCCGTGGCGGCAGCATCACTCCCAAAACCGTCGCCGCCCCAACTTCGACATTTCGTCCGCTCACCGTCGTAACCGCAATCCAGCCAATCACCACCCGCCGCTACGAGACCGCGGTTCTCCGGCTCGGCGCGACCGCCTACACTGACCGCACCTACACGTTCTCAGCGCTGCCGAAGGAACTCATCGGTGAGACCTTCATCCGCAGCGCCAACGACGACGCCGATCCAAGTTCGGGCACTGGCGTCACGCTCGAACTCCCCTACCCATCGACCATTTACCTCGCCGACGACCAACGCGGCTCGCAACTACCTCGCTGGGCGCGGGGACAATTCGAGCAGACCGAGCTGAGACTCGATGCCGGAGACACCCGTTACCGGCTCCACCGCGCGCAGTTTCCCGCCGGGCGAATGAGCTTTGGTGCGAACCGCGATGGAGTGGCCGCCCGGAAGGCCAACTACATCCTCATCGTCGTACCGAGCCTGCTTGACCCACCAGGTGAGCCAACCAATCTAGCATCGACACTAACACTTGTAGAAAACGCCAACACCGAGCACGGTCGCAGCCTCTTTCTCCACAAGAATGGTGCGACCTGCATGCTCTGCCACCAGCTCGAAGGTCGCGGCAACGTCTTCGCGCCAGACCTCTCCGACATCGGCAGCCGCGCGGATGCCGAAACGATTTTACGCTCTATCCTCGAACCCAGTGCGGAGATCACAGAAGGATTCGCCATGCAGAATATCACCAAGCACGATGGCTTGACCGTTGGTGGAATCATTTTGGAAGAAACCGGGCGCTCGTTGAAGATCTCGCCAGCCGCTGGGGTGATCGTCGAAGTCGCCAAATCCGACATCGCGGAGCGCACCGGCTCAAAGCTCTCGACCATGCCCGCAGGCTTCGGCGCCATGCTGCGACCGCAGGATCTGGCGGCAATCACCCGCTACCTCCTCAGCCTCAAAGGCACCAAACAGGGGTTTGCTCTCGAACAACGCGAGGACGTCCTCGAAATCCAGCTAGCCGGCACAACCATCGCCACCTACACGACCCAACACCCGCAAATTCGCCGCCCGTTCTTTGCGAATCTCAAAACGCCCGGCGGCACCCAGATCACGCGCAACTTCCCTCCACGCCCCGGCGATCCCGGTGATCACTGGGACATGCACCCCGGACTGTCCCTCGGTTTTGCAAATCTCAACGGGGTGAATTTCTGGCACAACCGCGACGGTTCGGTCGTTCACCAGAAGTTCAGCGAACTCAAAGCTGACAAGAGTTCGGCTCGCTTCACCGTGCATAACCTCTACCTCGACGCAGCTGGTGAGACTCTTTGCCGTGAGGTCGCTTCTTTCCACTTCGCTACCAACGCCGATGGCTACCTCATGACCTACGACACACGAATCAGCTCCGACCGACCGTTGGCTTTCGGCGTGAAGGAGGAGATGGGTCTCGCCCTGCGAGCCGCCACACCAATCACAGTCAAGCACGGTAGAGGCCAAATCTTGAGTGCTGCCGGCGGTCGCAACGAGAATGGCACCTGGGGGGAAATCGATCAGTGGTGGGACTATTTCGGCCCCATCGGAACGACTAGCGCTGGTGCGCACATCATGTCCGCACCAAGCAACCGACCAGTCTGGTCCCACAGCCGCGACTACGGCGTCTTGGTCGCCAATCCGTTTCCGGTCGACAACCCGGCAAACCGCGGCAAATCCGTCGCCGTCCCAGCCGGTGAAACACTCTGGCTCCGGTTCGGCATCCAGATTCACGAACACACAGAGCGCACCGACTACGATCCTGAAAAGGCCTACTCCCGATTTCTAAAGACCCAATGATTCGCCAACGCTGCGTCCTAATTGCCACCCTCCTCCTTGACTACGCCGCAAATACTGGGCCGGCCAAGCCAAACATTATCCTCATCTATACCGACGACTAGGACGATGGCGACACATCCGGTCTCACCGCCGACGCAAAGTTGCGCACACCGAACCTTGCCTCCCCCTCTCCGATCCCTTCAATTACCCCACGCAAAAGGTGAGTTCCGAGTAGTCGCTGTGAGAGGGCTTGGTGGATGACGCTCGGAGTGCTACGCTTTGAAGGATGCACCACCCGGCTCGTCGCAAGTTTCTCAAATCCACCGCCGCTACCCTCGTCGTCAGCGCGCTGCCGAACATCGGCCGTGCTGGCGAAGAGATCGAGCGCCGGGTCATCAGCCAGTCGCCCGAGGCCTACCAGGGTTGGCCGACGCTCGCCCGCCGCAAGAACGGCGAGCTGCTAGTCGTCAGTTCCGGCGGAAGGGAGTCGCACGTCTGCCCCTTCGGTCGCGTAGAGCTGATGCGCTCCAGCGACGGTGGAGCGACCTGGTCTTATCCACGTGTCATCCTCGATGGTCCGATCGATGATCGGGATGCCGGAGTCGTCGAGACCGCTCAGGGCTCGATTTTAATCACCACCTTCACCTCCCTCGCCTACGAGAAATCATTGGCGGCAAAGAAAGGGCAGGATCTCGTGCGCTGGCGGGCCGCCCACCAGCGCGTCGATGCAGCGGGTCGCCAGCGGGCGCTCGGTGTCTGGATGGTAAGATCTTCCGATGGTGGAGTCACGTTTTCGGGTCGCTACCGCGTGCCGGTCAATAGCCCGCACGGGCCGGTACAACTCTCCGACGGCCGCCTCCTCTACGCGGGGCGCGAGCTGTGGACGGAAGAATCGCGCGTCGGCGTGTGCGAGTCGAAGGACGATGGTCAGACCTGGCAATGGCTCGCCGACATCCCGATCCGCAAAGGCGACAAGCACACAAATTACCACGAGTTGCACGCGGTTGAGACCAGCAGAGGAAAGCTGGTGGTGCAGATCCGCAATCACAACCCTGCCAACTCTGGCGAGACGCTCCAGAGCGAATCTACGGACGGTGGGAAATCTTGGACCGCACCGCACGCGATCGGTGTCTGGGGTCTGCCCTCCCATCTGCTGCGGCTGCGCGATGGCAGCTTGTTGATGAGCTACGGCTACCGGCGTAAACCTTTCGGCAACCAGGCACGCACCAGCAAGGACGAGGGCAAGACCTGGTCCGATCCAATCACAATCTCTGCCGATGGCATCGGTGGAGACCTCGGCTATCCTTCGACCGTAGAACTCGACGACGGAGAGCTGCGCACGGTCTGGTATGAGCGCATGAAAGGCTCGCCGAGGGCGGTTCTACGCCAAGCTGATTGGCGATTGTAAACGAGAATTCTACCTCATTAAATCTATTGCAGGGCTAGAGAGTTGGGTCAGCCTGAAAAGCGATGTGACTCTTCGGATGGCCGAATACCGCATCACGCTCAAGGTCGAGGGCATGGTCAAAGGTGGTAAAATCAAAGTGGGAGAGCAAGTGGTGATCGTCGCATGGAAGCCAGTGCGGCACATCCCCTTGGTGGTTGGCTTGCAAGGACACACATCCGTTCCGAAGAAGGGCGCCCTAGTGAAGGTCTTCCTCAAGCCGATCACCCGTGGAACCGACTACGAGCCGATCTTGCCCAACGGTTTCGAGATCGAGAAAGCAGTAGCCGAGACTGCCGAAAAAAAGCCCCACAGGGGAGCAACTAGCTGGTCGGAGTGGCGCAAGCATCCCGGCTTGCAAGCCCTAGCCCGAATTTCTCATACATTTCGATCCGGTCGAGGCAAATCAGGTATGCTCGCTGGATGTCCCAAGCGCTACAGTTCATTATCCTCCGAGAGACCCTAAACGAATCCGCGGAGCGGCTCGTCCGCTCGATCAAAGAGATGATCCCCGAGCCTTCGATCGATCCTCTCGGCCCCGGTCTCATTTTCCACCGCCGGCGCTAAATTGGCTTCCATCAGACTCTGTTGAGTTTCAATTCGAGCCGCACCGCAAGGTGCGGCCTGTTTTGTTTCCGAAAGTCCCTTTCTGCGTATCGAATTCGAACCTACACTGAGGTACAGTTTTCTTCCCATGCGCCCACGATCCGTCCTCCTCACCAATATCGCCATCTCGGTTGCCCTAGTTTCCCTTTCCAGTTGTGGAAAGAAAGACCAGCCTGCTCAGCAGTCACTCGAAAGCCAGAATCCTGAAACCATTTCCCAACCAGGGACCGCTGAGAAAGCCGTCACCCCGGAACCGTCGAACCCCACCGCCATCGCTCCCACCCTCGACAAGGAAAACTTCATCGCGCCACTTAAAGATGCCTATGACCGCATTGACCCGGTGAAAGACGGCTGGGAGTCAGAGGCCTTCAGCGCTGCCGCCTTGGATCAGCTCCACCTCATCGAGTCACTCCTCAGCGGCGAACCACCAATCACCGCTGCCGCCCTTTTACCAATCGCAGATGAATCGATCTCCACTGCCGCACTCCGCCCTGCCGAACTGCGCAAGATTTTTTCCGATGGCCGGATCGAGGTTGCCCGCGCCACTCCGCCTCCATCGACCCTCTCAGCCGGAACCGCGGCATTGGCGACTCAGCTAAACGCCCTGAAGTCAGCCGGGACTTCCACCGATCCCCATTTTAAGATCTTCCGAGTAAACCGAGGTAGTGAAACCGAGGCGTCCACTTCCGTCCTCGTCGACATCGAAGCGAACTCCCCCAACAGCCGGCGACAGATCAACGCGACCTGGTCGTGCAAGTGGCAGACAAGGCCTGGCACCCCACCGAGGTTGACCCAGATCTTGGTCGAAAAACACGAAGAGGTGACGCAGCAGAACCTGGGAACGCCCTTGTTCAGCGACGCCACCGCTTCTGTCCTGGGTAGCAACGACTCCTATTCGCAACAGTTCCTAACCCACACCGATCACTGGCGCGCACGCATCCCGCGCGTCATCGGCCTCGATGCGGTAGCCAACCACGGCCTGGCGATCGGTGACATCAACGGCGATGAGCTCGATGACCTCTACGTCTGTCAGCAAGGAGGTTTGCCAAACCGGATGTTCTTACAGCAACCCGATGGCTCTTTGAAGGACATCACCGAGGAGAGCAACACCGGCTGGCTCGACTACTGCAGCAGCGCCCTGCTCGTCGATCTGGACAATGACGGGGATCGAGATCTGGTGATCGCCCAAGATTTCCGCATGCTGGTGATGTCAAACGACGGGAGCGGCAAGTTCATCCTAGAGTTCGGTTCCAGCACCAGGGCGCAGTCGTTCTCTCTCGCGGCGGCCGACTACGACATCGACGGCCTAGTCGACTTCTACATCTGCGGATACAACCCGTCGGCAGCCGGGATGCGCAGCGGAGCCATGGGCGAACCGATGCCTTTCCACGACGCCAACAACGGCGGGCCGAACACACTCTGGCGCAACTCGGGCAATTTTAATTTCGAAGACGTCACCGCAGTGACCGGCCTCGAACAGAACAACACGCGATTCACCTTCGCCGCCTGCTGGGAAGACTACGACAACGATGGCGATCAGGACCTGTATGTCGCCAACGACTACGGCCGAAATTGTCTCTACCGCAACGACGGCGGAAAATTCACCGACCTTGCGCCGCAGATGGGCGTGGAGGATACCTCCTCCGGTATGTCGGTCAGCTGGTCTGATTTTAACAACGACGGCCACATGGACCTCTACACGAGCAACATGTTCTCCAGCGCCGGCAACCGCATCACCTACCAGCGCCAGTTCAAAGAAGGCGTCCCGGAGGAGATCCGCCAACAATTCCAACACATCGCCCTCGGCAACACCTTGTTCCAGGCCAGCCCCGATGGCGCAACATTCAAAGATGTCGGTGCCAGCGCCTCGGTCCAGATGGCGCGCTGGGCCTGGGGTTCCAGATTTGTCGATTTCAATAACGACGGCCTCGATGACATTCTCGTCGCCAACGGGTTCATCTCTACCGAAGATAGCGGCGATTTGTGAAGCCTCTACTGGCGACAGGTCGTGTCGCAATCTCCAATCAATGATTTCTCCGAGCGCGGAACCCTGCGCTACAAACAAGGTTGGCGCGCCCTTAATCGCCTGTTACACCAAGATCGCTCGTTCAGTGGCAACGAACGCAACTGCGCCTTCCTCAATACCGGCGGGGAAACCGCAAGCTTCGCTGATGTCTCAGGCGTCACCGGTTTCGACTTCGCCGACGACGGGCGCGGACTGGCAACCGTCGACTGGGATTTCGACGGCGACTACGATGTGTGGATCACCAACCGCAATGCCCCCCGCGTCCGCTTCCTCAACAACAACAGTTCCAACACGGGAAAATTCATCGCCTTCAAGCTCGCCGGCGACGGCATTGCCACCAACTGTGATGGCATCGGCGCGCGCCTCGAACTGCACCTGAGAGGAGGCGACCAGGCAGTCCGAATCCGCACTCTCCACGCCGGTGAGGGTTTTCTCTCACAGTCCAGCAACTGGGTCCATTTCGCCACCGGCAACGCCAACTCGATCGAAAAACTGGTCGTGCGCTGGCCCGGTGGGTCGCCACAGGAGATCGCAAATTTGTCCCCGGGCAAGTTCTACCTAATCAAACAGGGCAAGCCGTCCGCAGAAATCTTCGAGCCACCCGCCGGTCGCACTCCCCTTGTTCCCTCCGAGCAAGAGATCGCCCAACCCAGCGATGGCGCGCGGATCGTCATCCCGCCTGGTCTAACATTCCCCAAAATATTGATCGCCACCGCCGGCGGCGGGACAGAGTCCTACGCTCCAGCGAGTGGTCGCCCGACCCTTGTGAATGTCTGGGCGAGCTGGTGCGCCCCATGCCTGGCAGAACTCACCGAGTGGGCGAGCAATTCAGACGACCTATCTGGAGCCGGACTGGACGTCATGGCGCTCAGCACTGACACTCTCGGCAACAACCCAAGTCCGCCCGGTGCGGCGAAATTGCGATTGCAAAAGATCGCCTTCCCCTTCCCCAACGAAGAGCTGAGCGAAGCTGGCCTCCGCGTCCTAAACCACCTTCAGCAATCTGTACTCGACCGATGGAAACCACTCCCACTCCCAACCACCTTTCTAGTCGATGCTGAGGGAGAACTGCTGGTTATCTACAAGGGACCAGTCCATGCCCAACAGATCCTACACGACCTGCGACTAGCGGATGCCGATGAACTCCAACGCCGGGACGCAGCAGTTCCGTTCCGCGGACGCTGGGTCGACGAGCAGCCATCGCGCTCCGATCCAAGACGCCTTGCCTCAACCCTGCTCGATCACAACGAGCAAGAGGCGGCCATCCAATACCTCGATCGCAGCGCCAGAGCACTCGCTCCAAAAAAAGATCTACCAGGATACACTCACCAGCTCGGCGACAT
>JBLHKE010000384.1:0-7368 GCA_047619485.1 Verrucomicrobiales bacterium
CCCTGGTCGATCCACGCGCGCAGGATCGCGATTTCATCCGAGGTGAGGACCTTACCTTTCGACGGCATGCGCTCATCGGGGTCGTTGCTGAGAACCAGCTTGATCAGCAGGCTGTCGGCGCTCTTGCCGGATTCGACTGCGGGCCCGCTGTCGCCGCCTGCGAGGAACGAGTGGATGTGATCAATGTTAAATCCGCCCTTACTCTTACCATTGGCATGACACTTGGTGCAACTCCGATCGAGGATCGGTTTTATGTCGGTGGCGAAATCGATCTCCCGTGTTGCAGCGGCCGGCATTTCGCGCGGGTCGGTATCGGCATGGGACTTGAGTGGTGCTGCGAAAAGAGCTGCTGCCAACCCGAAGTAATAATAGATCTTTCTGCGGGGCATCGATAATATTCGTTCGTTCTTCTCGGTCATACAACATGAGATTCGAGTTGTCAGGCCAGATCGTGCGATACTTCTCTACACACTATGATACGAATGAAACGCTCGATGAACTGTTTCCAAGCATTAGCAGCGGTGTCGATCGGATTTTTCCTGTCGGTCCTAAACTGCCAAGGTCAGCTCGCCCTCTCCGAACCTGCCGGAGCGCAAAAACATCCGTGTGTGGGTGAGCATTGACGGTGGCAAGACCTAGCCATTCAACCGACTAATCAAACGGGAACCCGGAAACTACACCTGGATGGCGCAGGGGCGGAAAGGCACACCCAGCGAAGGCTTTATCTACCTCCTGGCCGGCAAGGACTGGATGGCGCGCTTCAACCTGGCATGGCTGCTCGGACCCGGCGATCCGGAGATGATCCTCAGCAAACGGACGCGATACCACTTCGCTGATGCGGATCTCTTCCGCTCCGCAGAGAACGCCGAAGCGTTCACCTCGACCGAGTCAAAACTCAAGGCCAGCCCGAAGGGATACCGTCTAGTCGACAGCAAAGGCGAAGGGCGTGTCGTGACGCAGAGGATGATTCTGCCGTCGGGTAAGATGAATGTAAGCTACCATGTGCCCGACGGCAGCAAGCTTTCGGTCTGGCCGATGGATGATAGCGACACGCGCCTGCGTGACAGCCATGTGCTCACCGGCACCTATCGGATCGACGAGCCCGTTGATTGGCAGGACGGTCCGATCGACGCGTGGGTGGGCCAGACCGTCTACGTTCAGATTCGGAAAGGCATTGGCCGAACTGATCGATATTCGCGAGCACTTACCTGCGCAGATCGTCGATAATTTCGAAGCGCACGCCTTTGGCGAACTCGCTCTCATGGGGTTCGACTGGTGCACCATTTTTTCGAACCGGGAGACCCTTCTCGTTCTCTGCCCACTCAGGGTAGTGGGTGCGCCAGCGTCCGAGGGGGTCGTAGTTCTCCAGAGCGAAACCGATGGGATCGATCTTGCGATGGCAGGAAGCGCATTTGGCATCGGCGGTGTGCGCGGCCATGAGGTCGCGGACCGTTTTGGTGCCGCGTGTATCGGGATCGATGGCGGGAGTGCCGGGCGGCGGGGGGGAGGCGGATCGCCGAGGATGTTGCGCAGCACCCAGACGCCGCGCTCTACGGGCTGGGTTTCGGTGCCGTTCGACGTGGCCATGAGGACACCGGCTTGGGCGAGCAGGCCACCGAACTTGGCACCGTCTGGTATTTCGATGCGGTCGAACCCCCAGTTGGGAATCTTTACCTTCTGCCCGTAGATCTCGTTGAGCAGGCGCTCGTTGTCCCAGGTGAAATCCGGCTTGATGAAGGTCGCCAGCGGACGGTTCGTCCGCAGGATTTCGGTGAAAGAGCGCTCGGCTTCACCAATCATCCCTTTGCGGTGCCCGGGTTGCCACGCGATGAACCGCGGGTCGGGCGTGATATCTTCCAAGCGACGCAAGCCGAGCCATTGGCCGGTGAAGTTGCTGACGAAGCGGCCGATGTGATCCGAGTCGATGAGGCGGTTGGTCTCTGCGATGAGCGTGTCGCGATCAGAGAGTTTCTGTCGCGCATACAGGATTACACGGGTCGTTCCTCGGCTACAACGAAAAGATGGAATCACTCAGCGTCCCTCCACTATCACCAAAGGATTCCTGCTCGATACCCATCGAGTGGAGGATGCTCAGGAACATGTCGGTCATGCGGTTGCGCCCCTTCACGTACTGACCATGTTTCAGGCCCATGTTGGCTCCGCCGGCCACCAGCGTCGGCAGGTTGACGTTCTTGTGCGTGGTGCTGGCACCGCTGCCGTAGAGGACGATGGTGTTGTCGAGCACGCTGCCCTGCTTGTCTTGGAATTCGCTCATCCTCTTGAGGAAGTAGGCCAACTGCTCGCTCAAGAAGCGATCGTATTTCGCAAACTCGAGCATCCCCGCCTTGTCACTTTTGTGGGAGAGATTGTGGTGGGTGTTGTGCATGCCGAGTTTGAGCGGGAAGGTATCGCTGATCCCCATGCCGTCCTCGCGGTGCAGCAGGAAGGTGATGCTGCGGGTGATGTCCGCATCGAAGGCCAGTGCGATGAGATCGAACATCGTGCGATAGTAGGCCGCGGGATCCTCGTCCGGCGAGGCATCGAGTTCGAGGTGCGAGTGATCTTGTTTCTTGAGTGGGATATCGAGCCACTTCTCCGAACCCTCCAGGCGCGTCTCGAATTCGTTCAGCGACGTCAGGTACTGCTCCATCTTCTCGCGATCGGCGCGCCCCAGTTTCTTGTCGAGAGTCTTTGCGTTCTGATTGACCGCATCCACCAGTTTCATGCGCAGCCGCAACTGAGCGCGCTGCGCCTCGATGGTGCCGCGGTTCCCTTTAAAGAGGCTTTCGAATATGCGGCGTGGTTCGTTCTCGGCGGGGATGGGTTTCCCTTCCCGGTCGTAAGAAATAGTTGAGGTCCGTGACGTGTATCCGGTCCCCGCGTCGATGGAGAGCACGAGGGAAGGTCGCCGGCAGTAGTGACGAGTCTGGCGTGCAATCACCTGGTCGAGGGACACCGAATTGTACGTCCCGGGTTTAGGCTCGTGGAGCGGGGCACCTGTCAGCCACATGTCCGAACAGACGTGGGGATCGTTCTTCGTCCCGTTGGCGTGCTCTAGCTCGCCGAGGAAACTCAGTTGCTTCCGGTAATCGCTCAGCGGCTCGGTGGACTTGCCGAAGACAAATTTTCCGTCGTTCTCTGCGCGGGGAAACCAACTCCATTCATCGATCCCGTGTTTCTCGTAGGGAAGCGACATGCCGTTGCCGACGTAGAGCCCGCAGAAACGCTTGGGCGTTTCTTGTGCGATCTCTTTCCCCATGGCTTCGAGAAGGGGCAGGGGTAAGGCGACGCCTGCCATTCCCTTGAGGACGGCGCGGCGATCGAGTTTGAATTTGTTCGGCATGAGGATTCGAAATGGTAAATCTAGCAAAAGGAGAGCCGACCACAAGGGCACAATGGAGTGGTTGGAGCCATGCTTCGCCACCAGTTTCCGGCGCCCACCAGTTCCAGAGGGGGGCGATCGGGGCTATACCAGACCCGCCGCGGGATCAGGACAACTCATGAGGTACTCGCGCGCTTCAAGCTGGAGCCGGTCGATCTCACTCACGAATCCAGATACCGAAGCGCGGTAGTTCTCCGGGTTCCGCTCTGTCCGTCGGATCTCGGCGATTTGGAGTTGGAGTCGTTCGATCCGCTTGAGCGTCACCGCCAGTTGTGTTTCGTTCGCGATCATAATCCTATTCTATTACTTCGATGACTCCCCGGTTGCGTCCGTCTCGCGTCAGCATCCAATCTTCGATAGCCGACTGCTCGCCGCCGAGTGCAGCTATCGCCCTCACCCAAAAAACGCTCGCCCCGAGGTGCGATTGGGCGGTCAAACAGCACTGAGCCTGATGGATCGACTTGCGTCACATCGAAATCATCGTCCATGATCATGAAAATGTCGATATCGTTCGGGTAGGGTTTCTCGTTCACAAACGAACCGAAAATGATAAATCGCTTTAGGTGCCCCGTGCCCTTGGTGATCCCATAAATGCGCACGAGGCGGGTGGCGATGATCTCGCGTCTCGACGTCGATGACCCGAAATGGTGGATCACTTCGCCCAGCGAAGCCTTGTATAACTTCGATGGTAGATCTCCATGTTCGTTGAAATCTGGGAATTCCATGTCGTCTAAGATTTTTGTAGCGCGCTCACTTCTCCAAAAAGACCGGACTCTCGATCACGAACAACACGCAGTCCCGCACGCGATACCCATCCGCCGCGAGCGCCTTACGACCTTCCCGTTTCAAATACTCGATTTCGTTGAATGTTAGACTGCGTCCGGTGGCGTAGCTGGTGAGGTGCTTTAGAAAACTGAAGGCGACCTGGTCGATGCGATCGTTGGCGAGGTATTTTTTGAGGGCGTTGCTGTGAGTGATTTCCGTCTTGTCTGGGAGTGTGGTCCTGGCATCGACCTGCTCTTTTTTGAAAAGCCCGCCGGCGTCGAATTGCTCGAACGGCAGGCCCCACGGATCTATTTTTTGATGGCACTGCGCGCAGCCTTCCTGATTGCGGTGCTGTTCCAGGCGCTCACGCAGCGATTTCCCTTTCGCTTCTTTCCCATCCGCCAGCTCTGGCACGTTTGGTGGCGGCGGCTCGGGTGGCTCGGCGATGATCTTTCGCGCCAGCCACGCGCCGCGCTTCACCGGGTTTGACTCGCTGCCGTCGGAGAGCCCGGACAGAACTGCAGCCTGTGTCAGGACACCGCCGAGGGTTTCCCTCCCGTGACGCACCGGGACGAAGGCGAAGCCCTGTTCGCTGCGACTGTCGATGCCGTAGTATTCTTCCACCACCGCGTTTGCCACGATGAAATCGGAGTCGATGAGATTGCGAACAGAAAGGTTGGCGCGGAGGAGATGGGTGACGAAGTGGACCGGCTCCTTGCGCAGTTCTCTTTTCGTCTCGCGATTGAGGCGCGGAAATTTTCCGTGATTGATGTTCACCACGTCGAACTTGTCCAGGCTCAACCACTGCGAGACAAACTCGTCGGCGAATTGCGCGAGGCGCTCGTCCGCGACCAGCCGATCGACCTCGGAGGAAAGCGTCGCCCTGAGCTTGCCGCTCGCTGCGAGCGAACGGAGTTGCTCGTCTGGAGTGGTGTTCCAGAGGAAGTAGGAGAGTTTTTCCGCAAGTTCGTGAGGTGACAGCGGTTCCGCCTGGGGGCCGGCGCTCTCTTCCGTCAAAAACAGAAACTGCGGCGAGGTGAGCACGACTAGGAGAGCATGGCGGACGCTCTGCTGGAAATCTTGGGTTTGATCGTAGCTCTCACGCCACACCGCGAGCAAGGAAGCGAGTTCCTGGTCACTGGCAGGCCGACGGAATGCGCGGGCGGCAAAGCCTTCTATCACTTCACGGGCATAGGCCGGCGGGTCGTCTTTGCGCGGCGAGTCGATGAAGATTTCGCGATGGCCTTTCGGCGGCCAGGTTTCGTAGTAGGGACCTTCGAATTCGATTGCGCTCACGAGCACGCGTGGAATCTGACGATCGGCGGTCGGCTCGCTGCGGATCCCAAACTCGTGCAGTCCTGCGAGGTAGTTGTCATTTTCTTCCTCGGTGTCCGGTGAAGCGAAGCCACTGAGCGGTGCGCGGAACAAATAGCGTTCGACCGTCGCCGAAGGAACCGGTTTGGGCTCAGCGAAAAGCGAGAGCCGGGCACCCACGTCCGTCCTCAATCCCTTGTGAATGCTCAGGTGTGGCGTCCTCTTTTCGAACGCGGCGAACTGCTGGCCCGATTCGCTTTCCTCCGGGGTTGGAGTCATCAGTGCGATCCGCAGATTCTCGCCTTTGCCATTGTGCACTTTCAGATTGAATGTGCCGACCGGAAATCGAGCCACCAGAAGCGAGATGGAGACTGTCCCGTCGGGCTTCGTCGTATAAGGTCCTTTCAACCTCTTAGAGAAAGTGCGCTTGCCGATGTCTGCGATCATTACGTCGTTGCGGGGCGGCCCGTCCAGCACGACATCGAGCTGGTACACGCCGGCAGTTGGAATCTTCACGGCCGCCTCTTTCCCGCCGCTGATATCTAGCGAGAGTCGCTGCTCAGATTCGGGGGCAAGCGTGTGCGGTTGGAGGCCATCGTCATAGCGGGCGGCTTCCACGGTGACTTGGAGCATTCCCGATTTGGGAAGTTCTCGCATCAGCACGGTCATGGTGGGCGCCGGTCCCCGAGAAGGCCGCAAGCCGTTCCTTTCGGTTTCGGGCGCCCGGGGTCGGAGCAAAAGACCCTCCGGAACCATATGCGATGATCTGCCGTAGTTGTAGCCTCCTTTCGTGTGACTTCCAATCATGCCAACAAAGACTGAGTGGTAGAGTCCTTCGAATTCCTTCCAAGCACGCACGGTGGCGTTTCCGTTGTAACCTTCGATGTAGCGAAACTTCGTCTGCATTGCGAGGGGATCGAATGCAAACGGCTTATCGGGCATTGACTCGCTCACTTGGAAATTCGTCTTGGGTAGAAGGGCCGGGCCGTTCAATTGGATCCTCTCGTCGACGGGTTCTTGGTTGAACCCCGCGCCAAGTTCCACGCGGAAGCACTGGATCTTGGGTTTCTCGTTCTCATCGACCAGACACAGATCGAGCGCCTTTTCAGCGATCTCGAAATAGGTCTCCATCATCCCCGGTGTTAGCAGCAGGGTGTCTTGATTGTTTTGGAAGCCCTCCTCTGAGACGCTATCAGCCGGGAGGGCATCGGCCAGGCTATCCTCCACGCCGAGCAGATCCCGCAGTGTGTTGTGATACTGCGCTACCGTCAGCCGCCGTACCGTGCCATGCTTGGCGCGCACTTTTCGCTCGCCCGCCTGCAAGGCTTGCGTGATCCAATCCATGACAACTTTGCGTTCACCTGCACCGGGCTGGGGTTCGTCCTCCGGCGGCATGGCCTCGTCCTTCAGTTGCGCGAGGACGTGTTTGAGCTGGAAGAGCTGTTTGTCTTCTAGGCTTCCGTTGAGAATGTCGAGGCGCACTCCTGATTTCTGCTTCTTCTCGCCATGACAGCGGAAGCAATTGGTCTTTAGGAACGGCTGCACGGTCTCCTGGAAATGGGACTTCAATTGTTCCAACGACGCCGGTTCCGAATTTTCCACTTCCTGCTCTTGGGCGAATCCGATCACAACCGAACCCAACAGGAAGTAGGCGATCGCAAGTAACTGGGACCAATGTGTGCCTGGAGTTTTCATTTACAAGAGTGGAGGCTGCAATGAATCGGCGTAACGAAATTTTGGCAAGGATGAAAACGTTGTGCTTCTGGCACCCAGTCCGAGCCGTAGGATAGACATGCTGAAAGCTGTTTGTCCGTCTCCGCACGCAGACCTGATTCTTCGCAACGCTCAGACAGCTTTCAGCATGTCTAAGCTACATCCGTCCAAGTCGGGCAGAGGCTCAGAGGCTC
>JBLHKE010000385.1:0-7363 GCA_047619485.1 Verrucomicrobiales bacterium
CCTTCGCGTTCAGCCATCCCTCACCATTCGCCATCTGCGCCAGTTCCCCCGCCGTCAGACCATGCACGAACGGCACTGGATACATCCCCACAAATGATTTCCATTTCGGTTCCAGCGGAGGTCCCTCGACCCGCTCGCCACCCAACGGGTTTGGCCGATCTAAGACCACGAACCCCTTTCCCGCCTGCGCCGCCGCCTCCATGCACAGACCCATCGTGCTCACATACGTGTAACAACGCGCGCCGACATCTTGCATGTCGAACACCAACACGTCCACCCCGCGCAACATCTCAGCCGTCGGCTTGCGGGTCTTCCCATACAGCGAGTGCACCGGCAGTCCGGTCGCCGCGTCACGTCCAGACGCGACCTTCTTCCCCGCCAAGGCCACCCCATCGAGACCATGTTCTGGTGCGAACAGCGCGACCAGATTGACCTCCTTCGCCGCATGCATCACCAAGCGCGTCTTCCTCCCCTTACCGTCCACCCCGGATTGATTCGTCACCAGTCCTACCCGCTTCCCCGCGAGGGCAGCAAACTCATCCTCCACGAGGCGATCGATCCCCAGAGAAACCGATCGTCTGCCAAACAGCTTCCCCTCCACCGGCAACGCACACACACCAGCGCCCGCAGCGCCCAAACGAAGAAAATCAGAACGTCTCATGGGGGAACCTACTGCTAGGCTCCACTCAAACAATCTCCAAAAACTCACCAGAGATGCGCCCACTGACCACCAAAAAGCATCTAACTTTCCGTCACAGCGGTGACAAATGAACAGGCAGAACAACGAATCGACGCAAGCCCATTTCCGAGATTTGTGTCCATTCGTGGTCAACGGACACTTCCCGCAGAACCGCCAACAATTTTTCATTGGTAATTCCCCGAGTGCTCCTAATCTACCGCATGGATTCAGAACAACTCGGCCAACTATTGCTCACCGGCGTCCCCGGACCAGAGCTCGATCCCGACACCGCACGGCGATTCAAGAAGCTCCAGCCCGGCGGCTTCATCCTGTTCGGTCGCAATATCAAATCGCCCGAGCAACTCCGTAAGCTCACCGACGACCTGCGCGACCTGTCCAACACCGAACCCATCATCACCATCGACCAGGAGGGCGGCCGGGTGTCGCGCCTGCGCCTCATCGGCAACGAGCCGCCCAACGCCCAAGCGTTGCGCGAGAAAGGTGATCGCCAACTGATCAAACGGCACGGTTTCCTCACTGGTGACATCCTGCGGCTGTTCGGATTCAATCTCGACCTCTGCCCGGTGCTCGACATCAGCCACAACGGCGACGTCGACAATTCGCTCAAGGGCCGCACCTACGGCACCGACGCCCAGCAGGTCATCGACTACGCAGGCACGTTCAACCGCGCCATGCGCAAGACCGGCATGCTCAGCTGCGGCAAACACTTCCCGGGTTACAGCCAAGCGGCCGTCGACGCCCACGAGGAACTACCGGTCATCGACCGCACGCGCGAGCAAATCGAGACAGAAGAACTAGCCCCCTTCCGCGCGCTCGCGCCAGAGATCGACGCGATGATGATCTGCCACGCGCACTACCCCGCCTTCGATGGCGATCGCCCGCGTTGGCCGTCGTCGCTCTCGAAAAACATCATCACCAAGCTACTTCGTGATCAGCTTGGCTACGAGGGGCTCATCATGACCGATGACCTCGACATGGGCGCCATCCTCAACGAAGTCGGCTTCGAACAGACGATCCAGGAAGCGATTCTCGCCGGCAACGACATGGTGATGATCTGCCACCGGGTCGACATGGTGGAGGAAGCGTTCGAGCACCTCAAAAAAGTGCCGGGACCGGTCATCCACGACGCCCAGGAGAGCATCTACCAGACCAAGAAACGCCTCGCCCGTCCCACAAAATTCAGCCTCGAGGCTTTCAAGGAGATCGACGACAAGATCTGGGATCTGCGCGTCGATACCCTAGGCGAAGAAAAAGCCAAAATCCTCAGTGTCGAAGACGGCAAGCGCAGCCCGGTCGAAAACATAGGAGACAATTAGTCCTGTCCGATCCGATCAACTCAAGTAGAATAAAACTCGCGCCATTAGCGCCATTAGCGGTTAAATCTCAAAACCCAATCAAATGCAAAAAACCGTCGAAAAACTCCTCGTCATCCAAGAGCGCGATCAGAAAATCCGCGACCTGAATAAGGAACTCGCACGTCTCCCCGTCGAGGAGGAGCAGGCGCGAGCACGCCTCGCCGATGACAACGCGGCCGTCGCTGGGGGCAAGAAAGCGATCCAGGAGAACGAGATCGCGATGAAAAATTTCGAGCTCGATATCGACACACGCAAGGACAGCGTGATGAAGCTCAAGATGCAACAGTTCGAGACGCGCAAGAACGACGAGTTCGCTGCGATCGGCACCGAGATCAAGCGCTACGAAAGCGAGATCACCAAGCTGGAGGACTCCGAGCTCGAACTGATGGAGTTGGGCGAAACCCTGGCCGCCACGCTCGGGGAAGCGAAAGAAAGACTCGCCGAGACCCAATCGGTCGTCGACGAGGAACTGGCTGCCATCGCCGCTCGCAAGAAGAACTCGGAGGAGCGCATTGTCGAGATCAAGACCGATCGTAAACAGCACGCCGCAGCGATCGAGGACGAGGATGACCTGCAGTTCTACGAGGCCATTTTCAAAAAGAAAGGCGATGCCGCCGTCGTCCCGCTGAAGCACGACGAAAACTGTGGTGGTTGCCACATGAAGCTCATCAAGGACACCGTCATGAAGACGAAGGCAGCCAAAGAGATCACCCAATGCCAACAGTGCGGCCGCATCCTCTACGAGGAGTAGCGCTAGGAAAACTCCGAGCTTAGCCTTCCTCGCTCGGGCACTCGCCCTTGCCGTATTCCCAGAATACCGAAGCCAACACCGCTCGAGTCGGTGCCGATTGCAAACTTGCACGTCATGATCTCGTGCCAGCTGAAATTCCTTGCCGTCATATCTGCTTGGTTATTTTCGCTCATCCTGTTTTAAGGGCACCGCCGAAAACCTCATGCGGGCTGGAGCTTGATAAAATCTCCGCTGTCTTCGTTGCTAAAGCGCCCACTATCACCAGATAGCTTAGCATTTATCGCCTCGCCAGCGGGAATTTTCTCTGCGCCCCATTTCCACAGCAGGTTTCCGGAGGTGCCCTTAAGAACTTTTTGGCGTGGTCACAACCAGCGCTTCGCCAATTGACGCGAGGCCGCTAAAACGCCAGCGTTCAGCATCTAGAATCATGCAACTTATACGCTACACGCTCACCGCCCTTGTTTCCCTGACCTCGGTCACCGCCCTCGTCGGAGCCGAGGCCGAAGTCGTGCCACTCGACTTTTTCACCACAGAGGATCCGAATCTCGAAGTCACCCTCTGGGCTCAGACGCCGATGTTCAACAATCCGACGAACATGGACATCGACAAAGACGGCCGCATCTGGGTCGCCGAGGGGGTCAACTACCGCCGTCATGGCAACCGCCGCCCTGAGGGTGATCGCATTGTCGTGCTCCAAGACTCAACCGGGGATGGCAAGGCCGACAAGAGCCACGTCTTCGTCCAAGAGAAATTTCTCAATGCGCCACTGGGCGTCGCAGTGCTGGACAACAAGATTATCGTCTCGATGACGCCGAGCATGATCGTCTACACCGACAAGGATCGCGACCTGGTGTTCGATGCCTCCAAAGGCGACACCCGCGAGGAATTGCTCACAGGTTTCAGCGCCCCACAGCACGACCACACCCTGCACTCCGTCACCGCCGGCCCCGACGGCCAGTGGTACTGGAACCACGGCAACTGCGGCGGTCAGTTCACTGATAAATCGGGGAAAACCTTCCGCCTCGGCAGCGCCTACATGAACCAGAATATCGCTGGCAAGAAGAGCGACGACGGCCATGTCTACATCGGTGGCGCGTCCTACCGCATGAATCCCGATGGCACCCACGCGGCGGTGATCGGCCACAACTATCGCAACAGCTACGAGCAGACCATCACCTCGTTCGGCGACGTCTTTCAGAACGACAACGACGACCCACCAGCCTGCCGGGTGACGCACGTGCTCGAGTATGGCAACGCCGGATTCTGTTCATTCGATGGCAAGCGTTCGTGGGGGGCTGATCGTCGCCCGGGTCAAGAGACGGCCATCGCCGAGTGGCGCCAGGAAGATCCTGGCACGATGCCTGCCGGCGATGTCTACGGCGGCGGCTCGCCCACCGGGATCACCTATTACGAGGGCGGTGCCCTCGGCAAGAAATACGCCAACGGTCTGCTACTCAGCTGCGAACCAGGTCGTAACACGGTGTTCGGCTACCTGCCAGTGCCAGACGGCGCGGGGTTCAAATTGGAGCGGTTCGATTTTGTCACCACCAACAGCGACGGGGAGTTCGCTGGGTCAGACTTCATCATCCGCAAGTCGAAACCCAACAAGGACAACAAGAAGACCTTGTTCCGCCCCTCTGATGTGACGGTCGGTGCCGATGGCGCGATCTACATTTGCGATTGGTACGATGCCCGCGTCGGCGGTCACTCGGACCTGGACGACACCCTCTCGGGCGCCATCTACCGCATCGCTCCAAAGGACTTTAAGTCGACGGTTCCAAAACTCGACCTCGAGAGAACCGACGGTCAGATCGCCGCGCTGAAGAGCAGTGCTATCAACGTGCGCAACCTCGGGTTCACGCGCCTCAAGGAAGGTGGAGAGAAATCGGTCAGTGCCGTCTCATCCCTGTTGGAAGATCCGAACAAATTCGTCCACGCCCGCGCTGTGTGGCTGCTCTCACAACTCGGAGACGCTGGCGTCGCCAAAGTGAAACCGCTCCTAGATCACGCCGATCCCGAAATGCGCACGGTCGCCTACCGGGCGCTGCGGCGTCAGAATATTGACCTGCTGACGATGTCAAAAAAACTCGCCAGCGACACATCCGCAGCTGTGCGCCGCGAAGTCGCTCTGGCGATGCGCAATCTAGGTGAGGAAGCCGTGCCGATCCTCACGACCGTCGCGGCTGGATTCGATGGTATCGACCGCAGCTACCTCGAAGCGATCGGCACTGGCGCCACCCGCAAAGAGGCTGCTGTCTACGACGCCGTCATCGGCAAGGCCGACGCCACCAAGTGGACAGCAACCCAAGCCAAATTGGCGTGGCGCCTGCACCCGGCGCAGAGCGCGGTGGCATTCAAAGCTCGCGCGATGGCAACTCCAACCAGCCCCGAGGACAAGAAGGCAGCCATGGTCGCACTCGCTTACATTCCGGAAAAGGAGGGCGCGACCGCGATGTTGAATCTGGCCCAACACGGCACGGGTGAAACCCGTGGCATAGCCTTAAGCTGGCTGCTGAAACTCAAGAGCGCCCAGTGGAAAGATTACGGTCTGGACGCCGAGCTAAAGACCCGCAAGCTCTACAACCCCGCCAATGTGCAACTCGTCGAGGTTACCTCCCCGCCAGCCCCGAAAACTCAGCTACCGCCGATCAGCGAAATCCTCTCGCTCAAGGGCGATGTCGCCAAAGGCCTGGTCGCGGCATCGCGCTGTTACGTCTGCCACAAGATTAGTGGAGACGGAATCGTCTACGGTCCGGACATCACCAGTTTTGCAAAAACCCAGACACCCGAAGTCGTCCTCAAGTCGATCATCGATCCCTCCGCCGACATCTCGCATGGATTTGCTGGTAGGGAAATCATCACCAAAGACGGCAAGACCATCCACGGCATCCAGCTCACCAGCGGAGATCCGTTGATCATCCAATCCACTGGCGGCCTGCAGCAGACGATCCCCAAAGGGAAAATCAAGAGTCAGAAAGACCTCGGCCGCAGCCTGATGCTGTCCGCCGAGCAGCTCGGCATGACAGCACAGGACCTCGCCGACCTGCTCGCTTACCTCAGATCGCTCTAACATGATAACCAAGCTCATCTCATCACTCCTCATCTTCCTAGGCTCGGGGGCACTCGCGCTCGCCATCGACCTCAGCCCCTCGGAAAAGAAGCCAAACATCGTCCTCGTGATGGCCGATGACCAAGGTTGGGGCGACACCGCTTACAACGGCCACCCATTCGTTCAGACGCCGGCCATGGACTTGATGGCCGAGGAGGGATTTGTGCTCGACCGTTTTTATGCCGCCGCCCCGGTCTGCTCCCCCACCCGCGCGAGCGTCCTCTCGGGCCGCAGCCCGGTGCGCTGTAAGGTTCCTCAGCATGGCCGCTACATGCGCCCACACGAGACCACCCTAGCCGAGACACTAAAGACCGCTGGCTACACCACTGGGATTTTTGGCAAGGTGCACCTCGGTTCCGGACAACCGGATTCCCCCTGCAACCCGAGCGGGATGGGATTCGACGAATGGGTGATCGGCCTCAACTTTTTTGACAACGATCCCTACCTGAGCCGTTTGGGAAAAATCGAGCAGCACAAAGGAAAAGGATCGGTCATCCTGATGGATGAAGCGATCGACTTCCTACGTCGGCACAAAGACAAACCGACCTTCACCATCATCTGGTTTCCGTCCCCCCACGATCCATTCCGTGAAACACCCGCAGGACCGGCACTCTACGATGACAAACCGATGGCTGGATACTATCGAGAAATCACCTTGCTCGACCAGCAGCTCGGACGCCTACGAGAGTCGCTGAGCGAACTAGAGATCGCCGACGACACAATCCTCTGGTACTGCAGCGACAACGGCGGGCTGAACAAGAAAACCTCCGGTGGCCGAGAGAAAAAAGGCAGCATCTACGAAGGTGGTTTGCGCGTGCCTGGAATCATCGAATGGCCGGCGAGAAAACTGAAAGGGCGCAGTTCGGTACCGACGATGACCTCGGACATCTATCCGACCATCCTCGCCATGACCGGCACCGCACTTCCAGCCCAGCAGCCGCTACTCGATGGGATCGACATCACGCCGATCCTCGAAGGCAAAGTCGATGCCCGCGAAAAACCGATGGCCTTCTGGCACAACTTCCAGGGCGGCCAGTCCACCCACAGTGACAGGATCCTCGCTGACATCATGGAGAAACAGAAAACCGATGCCCGCACCCCACACAACCCGGAGCGCATGGCCAAAGACACGATGGAGTTTCCACAGTTCGACGAGAGCTATGCCAAAGGGCACAGCGCCATCGTCGACTGGCCGTGGAAACTCCACCGGATCAACGCCGATCGATATGAGCTCTACAACCTCGAAACAGATCCCCGCGAGTCCGAAGACTTGAGTGAGAAACCCGAGCAGGCCGAACGCCTCAAGGTCATGAGGTCAAAACTCGGCGACTGGATGAAATCCGTCGTCAGGAGTGTCAATGGAGCCGACTACGATGGGGTCAACCGTAAGCCTGACTAGCGAATGGTCGCGAGGCGCTTCAGGTAAGGCGTCTGCTTCAGCTCGACGC
>JBLHKE010000386.1:0-7330 GCA_047619485.1 Verrucomicrobiales bacterium
GTGTGCGCCTTCCGCCCGTCCCTATTGGTTTCTATTTTGTAAATGCGAGGTATGCTCAGGGTTGTTGTCATCTGAATGAACCGAAAACGCGCAGAACTGCTGGTGGGGCTTTTCCTCTTCGTCGGGCTGTGCCTGCTCGCTGGCATGATTCTCAAGTTTGGCAATTTCGGTGACTCGTTCCGACCGAAATATTCGCTCGAACTCCGCTACCCGAGCGCGGGGGGACTGCTCCAGGGGTCAGAAGTCAAGTTCAGCGGCGTCACCATCGGCCGGGTCAGCGCTCCGCCGCGGCCGAATGCTGATTCCACCGGCGCGATCATCGAGCTGTCGATCTTCAAGGAATACCCGGTGCCGAAGGAGTCTAAAATTAGTATCGAGAGCGCTGGTTTCCTCGGTGACTCATACGTCGCCATCACGCCGCCTAAGGTTTCCACCACCGACTACCTCAAGGATGGCGAGAGCGTAGCCGGCACCCCGTCCGGTGGCCTGAGTGCGCTCGCGGATTCGGCCGGCGATCTCTCCGCACGCGGCAAGGAGGTTGTCGACGACATGCGTGTCGCCCTCAGCGAACTCAACAGCGCCCTCTCGAAACTCGATACCAACATCCTCGCCGAGGACAACCTCCAGCGCTTCAACGAGACAGTCGTGGAACTGAGCGACGCGATCAAAAACCTCAACACCGACGTGCTCGGCGACGAGAACATCGGGAACCTCAAGGTCGCCCTTACCAACTTCCGCATCACCAGTGAGAACCTTGTCATCACCAGTGAGAACTTCGTCAAGACAAGCGAGAATCTAGTCGTTTCGAGCGAGAAGGTCTCGCCGATCCTCGACAAGGTGCAGAGCGCGGTCGACAAAGCCGAGGAGGGCATCGCCGACATCAGCGCCGCCGCGCGCAATGCCAACGTCGCCATCCAGCGTGTCACCGACGGGCCTGGCCTGCTCGCTGCGCTGATCAACGACGGCGAACTGCGCGAAGATTTCGAGGCCTTCATTTCCAATCTCCGTGATCGAGGCGTGCTCCGCTACCGCGACGAGGAGGAGACTTCAGTCGACACGCCGAACAGCAGCCGCCCGGGTATTTTTCGCAACCGTTAACCAACGATTTTTCTCTCTCAGCAATCATGGAATCCTTTTCAGTCAACCTCGTCCGCGGCGTCTTCCTCGCAGTCTGCTGCGTGCTCGGTGCTATCGTCACGGTCGGATTTGAGCTCACGATCTTGCCGGGGATCATCATCGGTTTCAGCTTCGCGGTCACCCTGATCCTCCTCGACTTCCTACTGAAGAGCTTCACCTTCCGCGAGTTCTCCCACGGCACCATCGGACTGATGATCGGGCTGTTTTGCGCCTGGCTGATCCTGCGCGTCGACTTCATCGAGAAAGAATCCATCCAATATGTGTTCGAGCTCGCACTCTACACCGCGCTCGGTTTCTTCGGCACGACGCTCGCGATGCGCAGCGACCGCGAGGAGTTCTCCTTCATCATCCCCTACGTGCGTTTCAAACAGGATTCTGTCCAGGACACGCCGCTGTTGGTCGACACCAACATCATCATCGACGGCCGTATCCCGCGCATCTGCGAGACCGGATTCCTCAGCGGTTCCATCATCATCCCACGCTTCATCCTCGACGAGTTGCACATCCTCGCCGACTCGCTCGATCCGATCAAGAGCGATCGTGGCAAACGCGGGCTCGACGGGGTCGAGCAGATGAAGAACACGCCCGAGCTCAAGGTGGCCATCCAGGAGGATCGCATGAGCCAGGAGGATCTCATCGATACCAAGCTCATACAGCTCGCGCGGCGTCTCAATGCGAGGCTCGCCACCAACGATACCAACCTCGGGAAAGTCGCTCGCCTGCAGGGCGTCGATGTCCTTAACTTCAATGAGTTAGCCCGTGCGATGCGCCCGATTGTCAGCCCGGGAGACCAGATGGAACTGCTGCTGGTGAAGGAGGGTAAAGACCCGCACCAAGCCGTTGGATACCTGCCGGATGGCACCATGATCGTGGTCAACCAGGCTATCGGAAAAATGGGAGAAAACGCCGAGGTCGTCGTTGCCGGAACGCTGCAGACCAGTGCCGGCCGACTCATTTTTGCCGAGCTCAAAGAGAACTCCAAGCTCCACCTCGGCGCCTATGAACGTGCGGCGCCGGTCGAAGAAAAAGTGGCGAAGGCAAAAGGCGGCAAAGCGCACCCGAGTAAAGTTTAGTTCAACCAGAACCGACCATGATCGTTGCTATCAAAAAGACACTCTGCGCCCTGCTCGTTCTGGCCGTTGGCAACACGCTCGTTGCTCAAAATTCCAAATCGTCACCGGGTGGCAAGATCAACCTCATCGCCGGCGTCGAGCTGGGGGGTCACTACCAACTCGAGCGGCTCACCAAGACGATGATGTCTGGCAAGAGCCACACGGCGATCGAAGACTACACGCTCACAGCGACAGCGTACGGCCAGGAAGGAAAAGACAAACTCGTGCGTTCGAAGGTCGACCGCGTGCGCCTCGAGACCGATGCTACTGGCGACGGCGCGACGATCGCCTACGACAGCGCTGATCGCGGTAAGCAACACCCGGGCTTGGCCGAGCAGGGTAAGGGCATGCTCACTATCACCAGCGCCGCTATCTATGGCGAAAACGATGTCTTCAAATCCTTCGAGGGTCAGGCCGCCGATGAGGGCACCCGCAGCATGATGCAGAAACTCACCGACCTCGGGTTCCCGGACAAGCCGGTCGGTCCGGGCGATACTTGGAAGCACCGGATCGACACCGATATGGGGCAGTTAGGTAGGGTGAGCTACGACCTCGACTACAAGTTCGTGAAGATGGTGCGGCACGAAGGGGTCAACTGCGCCCTGCTGACCATCTCCGGCAAGATCTCGACCGTCCCGGGCGCAAACGCCAACGAGGGGTTCGACCTGAAATCTAGATCGCTGCGTGGCGTGATGTACTTCGATCCGAAGCTCGGCGTGGTGCGCAAGAACGAGATCAACTCCCAGCTAGACCTGACCGCCTACGGCAAAAAAATGCCCGGCTCGATGACCATGCGCACGGTCTTGAAGAAGTTCACGAAGGGCTAGGATCAGCAAGCCATCCCTCCAATTCGGCCGGGGTATGCAATCGGATCACTTCGGCATCGCGATAATCCTCCAACGCCGCATCGATCCCTGGTCGCTGCTGCTTGCTGAACCCGAGGACGTAGCGCGAGGAACTCGAAATCGAAACGCTCTGGACAACCGTCAGCCACATCCTGACGTGCCTTGCCGTGGCTAGTGAAAATCCGTTTTAAAACTCGCCATAGACAGATCCGGGTGGGGAAGTCTAGGTAGATTAGGGTATCGGCGCGCCGCAGCCGTTGATCGCGCGTGGATAAGTAGCAACCATCGATGATCCACGCGTCACGAGCCAACTCGGTCGCTAGCCGATCCTGGAAATCTCGCTCGGCTCGCATTACCCAACCGCGGCTCCAGAAGATCGCGTCGAGGTGGACGCTCGGCAAATCGAGACGCTCGGCAAGCGACCTCGGCAAGGTCGATTTTCCCGAGCTAGTGGAACCGACGATCAGGATACGCCGCATGAATTCGCGCGCGGGGCTATTCCTCCAAACTCGGATCCGTATCGCTGACAGTGCGGAAGCCCGTGTGGACGCTGCGGTCGTTTGCGCTCTCCGCGTGGCGCCGGTCGGTTAGCGGGTAGCGATCTTCCGGGCTGGCGAAATTACCACCGCGTACCACCGGGACGGTCCGGTCGAAGAACTCGGGGTGGGTGTCGGTCGTCGCCGTCCATTCGCTCACGTTACCGCAGGTGGCGACCACCCCGAACGGACTGACATCTTCCGGCATGGCGTCGACCGGAGACCATTTGCTGAAACGGTCTCGTGCAGCGCTCGAATTGAAGCGGGTATAGTCTAGGCTATTGCCCCAGGGATAGATGTTACCCTCAGCACCGCGGGCGGCTTTCGACCACTCCTCTTCGGTCGGTAGGCGGTGGTCTTTCCACTTCGCGTAGGCGTGGGCGTCCCACCAGTCGACTAGCATGACCGGGCAATTAAGATCGATCGGGGATCCCTGGTAGTCGCCGCCGTTCTGGGCGGCCGCGTAGTAGACGTCCCAGTCGTCCGGCGTGTGGCCGAGTTTGTCGGGTGCCTGCTCGGCCTGATCCGGGTGATCGAAGGCGTCGATGGGTTCGGTGGCGAGCGCGAGTAGAAACTCGGCATACTGCGAGATAGTGACCTCGTACTTGTCGATCCAGAAAGGTTTCTTGGTGGTGCGTTTCTCGCCGTCGAGAAAGATGAACTCGCCTGCGGGCACGAGCGGCATGTCGACCTCCGCGAGTGGTTTCGGCTTGTTCCAGCTGGGGATAACCACGAAGGCGACCAGCGCGGCGATCCCGAGCGCAGCCAGTGCCACGAGCGAGAGCGCCCTGTTGGAAGTGGCGGGGGTGTTGAGCGAGGTGCGTCCGCTGACCGAGTAGGTTTGGGCGTCCTCGACCCGGTTCTCGAGTTCGTGGGCTTCTTCGAGGAGGTTCTCCCAACGCTCGAAATCCCCCCTGCGCATGCGCTCAAGCAGCGGCAGGATGTAGTCACTCTCGCTCGGCTTATCCGAGACCAGCGGCTCGATCGACGCACCCAGTTCAGCGATCTCGGCCGACTGGTGGATCTTCTTGGTCGAGTTGAGGGTGGCGATGTTGTTGACACGCACCTGGGCGTCCTGGCCGAGGTAGACGTGGCGCGGTTTTAGTCCGCTGCGCTTGATGCCGTGGGAGCGCATGAACTTTAGGCATTCCGCGGTGGTGCGGATGATCTGGATCAGGGTGCGCTGGGTAATTTTTTTCCCGGTGCTCGCCAGCTGCGGCAGGTTGAGTCCCTCGACCAACTCGCGCGTGTAGAAGATGGAGCCCTCCTCCTCGTGCGCCTCGTAGACCGGCGTGATGTAAGGGTGGCTGACGGCTGCCTTGGCACGCACCGCACCGCGGAACTCGCGCAGGGCTTCCCGGTCGTCGCAGAACTCTGGTTTGAGTTGCACCAGAGCGACCGTCCTCCCGATCGATAGCTGCACCGCCTCGTGGGTCTCGGTCTCTGGGTGGCTCGCGATGACGCGCACGAGCTTGTAGTCTCCAAGGCGATCTGCCGCCGGTGCGACGAATCCCGCGACCGGTAACTGTTCGTCATCGGCACCATCGTTCTCAGGGACGCTGGCAACGGCGACCGGGACTTTTTTCTTACCGATTTCCTCCGGGCTGCCTTCGAGGAGTGGCTCCCACTCTGGATCCAATGGCCCGGCCGGCGCGCTCGGGAGTGTGTCGAAACCGATCGAGTGCGCCCACGCGGAGAGCGCCTTGGGCTCTGGCAGGCGCGCCAGGACGGTGTCTGCGCCGATCTGCACTTGGTAGTCGCTGACGTCGTAGTCGTTTAAAAACAAGACATGCAATTTTGGAAACCGTGCCCGTAGGGAATCGCGCAGGCCGAAGAAATTCTCACCGGTGCTGGCGATGGCTGGTACGATCAGGACGTCGAGGGCTTCGAGTTTCGTCGCCGAGTTCTCGGCCACGGAGAGATTGCTGGCGGTGTGCACCTCGTGGTTGCCACCGAGTGACTTGAGAACCCCGAGGGTGTGCGCGATCACCTTGGGATCTTCATCGACAGTAAGCAAGATCATCGGTGGTGGGAAATGGTCGTCCTCTAGGGTGAAATTCGGTCAGCGCCTGAGGATCTCGGCTCCAGTCCCGGCGGCGATCGGTAATGAAGACGCGAATCACGGTTGGGGAAAGAGAGAATTCTCGATGCGTGGGGCACCCGGATCCACCATCGGGGAGAGGTCGTCTTCCTTCGCCTGGACCAGCAGCGTGCGCGGGTGTGCCATCACGTCCTGCCACTCGTCATTGTAGTAGAGCTCGGCGACGAAACCGTAGAATTCCCGCTGTTCACCAGATGCTTGGTCGCGCTCGTATTCGCGGAAGTAGGCGAAGTCGATGATTTCCTCCGGCGGCAGGTCCATCCAGTCGATCGGCTCGGTCACCGCGCGCTGCGGGTAGTTGTCGTCATTGAGGCCGCGCTCGATCCTGTTGCCGTTGACTAGGTCGTAGAACAGAACTCGTAATTTCACCCCCGGCGGATCGATCACCGCGCCGGGGCGGGCTTTGATCCCCGTGCGCAGGGTGAGCATCTGCCCACGGCGCTCCTCCGGGTTCTGGTAGATGCGGTAGTGTGACAATGTTAGAAGTTTTGGGGCGGCGATGCTACCGTCTTTTTTCCCCAGCAGGGCAAGCTCGGCGAACTTGTAGAACTCGCCAGCGCGTTCGGGGCCGAGGTTCTTGATCGACAGCCAAGCATCGGATGCCTGGTCGGGCAGGTCGAGGTCGTCACTGCAGGAGGCGATGTAGTAGAGGATCTCGGCATTCTCGGGGAGCATTGAGCTGGCTTGGCGGAAAGCCTCGAGTGCCCCTTGCGCGTCTCCCTCACTGCGCAGGTGCTGGGCGAACTCGACCTTGTCACGCGCCAGTGGGTCGTTGATCGGATCCCCCACGGTCGTCTTTTCAGGGAGGTCGGGCGCGACCGGGGCGAGCTGCCAGTTGGTTTCGTCGAACAGCTCCACGACGCTCGGGAACCCTTTCGGCACACTGGTGGAGTTGACGATTTTATACCCGTCCGGCAAACCGGCGACTGGACGCCGGTCAGCAAGGTCGCGATTGCCTAGATCCTGCTGCACCATTGCAAACGCGATAGCTGCCACCTGTGCGAGCGCGAGCCCGCCGATGATCCAGAGCGAAATCCGGAAAGTCCTGTCAGATCGGTGGGGGGAACTCACCTTGGGGGGCACGTTTTTTGGCATTTTTGGCAAACGGGTGATAGAGAAATCTGGCGGGCGGAAATTGGTGCGATCGAGTGGGGGTTAACGCAAAATAGGTTCAGCCCAAGGAACTAACTTAATCTAAAAATACGCGCTCGATCTGTCAATCTTTGAGCATTTCGAAAAAAGTTGCCCCAAGTTGTGACCTCCGTCTGAAGGCTAGCGTCAAAACAGCGAAATCACGAAACACGAAAGGTGCTTCCAACGATCAACCCACTCTCCCAGCAGCTCCAACTTTCCTAGTCCTCTCCTATCTAGGGTGGTGCGCATCCGCACCGATTTTTCCATCCTGCGCCCTGCGCTAGATCTCTACCAACTCAACGCAGGAATTTACCCGACCACCGAACAGGGACTAGCGGCGCTGACAAAAACCCAATGGTTGGCCGGGTTCCCAACAGCTATCGGCCTTGCCTGACGCAGGAAATCATTGATCCCTGGCAGAACCCATACGGCTACCACTGGTCACCGCGCGGTGGTGGTAAATCT
>JBLHKE010000387.1:0-7287 GCA_047619485.1 Verrucomicrobiales bacterium
GCCGTAGGGCGGGCACTCCTGTCTGCCCGAAGAATCCGGCAGTAGCAGGCTCAGACTATCGAGAGTTTACGTTAAAGGGCACCTCCGAAAACCTCATGCGGGCTGGAGCTTGATAAAATCCCCGCTGTCTTCGTTGCTAAAGCGCCCACTATCACCAGATAGCTTAGCGTTTATCGCCTCGCCAGCGGGAATTTTCTCTGCGCCCCATTTCCACAGCAGGTTTCCGGAGGTGCCCTAAAGTAAAAGTTTCTGATTCTTCGAACCAGCACAACGCCTCTGCTCCAAATCGCCCGACCCGACATTCCACGCCGCCTACCGCCAGTCTCCAATACCAACTTAGACTTCAGCTTCAACCCCTCAAAGCCCCCGGCCCAGCCAGCCCAAACCCTTAACACCTCCCTGCCCCCAAAAACACCCAAGCTCTTGCATTCCCCCCATCTCCACGCAACTTAACCCACTGTGCCCAAACCCACCGCTGTTGCTCCTCCCACCTACCTCGGTATCGAAGGCGGCGGCACCCGCACCACGATCCTTCTCGCCGGCCCCGAAGACGAAATCCTCGCCTCCTTCGAGGCCGGCCCCGCCAACCTCCGCCTGATGCACCCGGGCGAACTCGAGGCCCACCTTCAAGGCATCCGTAAACGCCTCCCAACCTTACCCGACTCCATCGGCATCGGCCTAGCTGGCGTGCGCCTCGACTCCGACCACGCCCGCCTTCGCGCGGCGGTCGCCAAAGTCTGGCCAGGCATCCCCTGCGTCACGTCGGACGACCTCATCACGGCTCTCGAGGCCAGCGAATGGCATCCAGATTGCGACGCCCAAGTCCTAGTTCTCGCCGGCACTGGCTCCTGCATCACCGGCCGCAACCGCCGCGAAGAAACCGAAAAACTCGGCGGGCGTGGCCACGTCCTCGGCGATCGAGGTAGCGCCTGCGACATCGCGCAACACGCCCTGCGCGCGGTGATGACGATCTTAGATCTCGACAACGAACTCCCCCCCCTCGGTTCTGACATCCTCACTTACCTGCAGATGAACGAACCCGAGGACCTCATCGACTGGTCGATGGTCGCCACCAAGACCGACCTCGCGAGCGTCGCCATCCCAGTCTTCAACGCCGCCGTCACCCGCCCTGACGACGACATCGCAAACGCCGTCCTAGAGAAAGCAGCCAACCGCCTCACCACCGATGCGACTGCCTGCGTCGAACGCCTCACTCACCCCGGCGAGCAGATCCAATTCGTCTTCAACGGCGCGGTTCTCCTCAAAAACCCAAGCTTCGCCAAACAGGTGGCCAGCCTGCTCCAATCTCGCTTCCCCGAGGCCATCATCTCACCATTGCAGCGCCCCAGCGTCTGGGGCGCCGTCGCCCAGGCACGAAACAATGCCGGGTCCACCACTCGACGCCCCACCGCCCCAACCGAAGCTGATGGGGAAAAACAGCGCCACCCGATCGCGTCATCCCCCACGGAACAACGCAACCCGCGCACCACCGATTTCGCCGAGATCCCGATCGCCGAAGGTATCCAGATGATGCTCGCCGAGGACGCCACCATCCCCGCAGCCATCGCCGCGGAATCAGCCAACATCGAGTGGGCGATCGAACGAGTCATGCACGCCTTTGCCAACGGTGGCCGCCTCTTCTACACCGGCGCCGGCACCAGCGGCAGGCTCGGAGTTCTCGACGCGAGCGAATGCCCGCCGACTTTCCGCACCAAACGAGAACTCGTCCAGGGGCTCATCGCCGGTGGCCGCCAGGCTCTCTGGAGTGCCGTCGAAGGCGCCGAAGACGATCCAGAAGCCGGTGCATGCGCGATCATAAAACGCCGCGTGAACGACAACGACGTCGTCATCGGCATCACCGCCAGCGGCCACGCCCCCTACGTCTGGGGCAGCCTCGAAGAAGCCAAGTCACGCGGTGCGACGACCGTCTTGCTCTGTTGCAACCCCGCCTACCACGGCCACGAACTCCCCGACCGAGTCATCGCCCCCAACACCGGCCCCGAGGTTCTCACTGGCTCCACCCGATTGAAAGCCGGCACCGCCACCAAGCTCGTGCTCAACCTGATCACCACCCTAGCACTGACCCATTCTGGCAAGGTTATCGGCAACCTGATGATCGACCTCAACCCATCCAACATCAAACTGCGAGACCGCGCCGTGCGCATCGTCAGCGAGTTGACGCGGGCGACACCTGCTGAGGCGAATCAGGCGCTAGAGAACAGCAGCTGGAACGTCCGCGAGGCCTACGAATCCCTCAGCTAGGGAAACGGCTGAGCGACGTCGTCCAGTAGTTCTGCCAATACATCATTGCCCTTTGCTGCATCGGTTACGATCTCGGTCGAGCCCGGCAGTGTTAGAAGATACTCCAGCACCTCGCGTCTTCGGACTGTATGCAAAGTGGATTCTCCCGCTAGATTAACAGCAAGGTGATCCGCACCGTGGGAAACCAGAACTTCCGCTAGATGAGGTTCCAGTTCGAGCGGCTCCAGAGTAGCCACCATATCGGTAGACCACGCCCTCTCGTGCGGACATGAACCATATTTAAGAAAATCCCGATCCACGATTTTCTTAATCCGTGGCAGATCGAATTCGAGACAGCCCTCGACCCAAAAAACCTTACCTTCAGAAACAGCCCAATCGAATGTTTCGTCCGCATCCACACCTTCTTCGAGAAGTAACAAGGCAAGCTCTTTACTCTCTACACTCGCATCCGCACCGCGCGCCAGGTGCCACCTCGCCAGACGTTTCGCATCCAATTTCAACGCTTCATTCAAGCGAGTCAGCCCCGGTTCCTGACGGACACGGAACTCGACCCACAGCGCTGACCCTAACAGAACCCCAAACGCCATCAGCAAGACAAGCAACAGAACGTCCATCCAGTTCGACTTCCGAGTTGGTTCATTTTTTGCCACGTATCAACAAGCTACCAACCCCCTACCGAAAGTCGACCCACGAATCCCCTCTCCTGCAAGCTATCAGCTCAGACACGCATACATATGCGCGTCCAGAACCTTCTCGCCGATCCGCACCCGTTTGCGCTGCACGCCCTCATACAACGCGCCCGCCTTCTGCGCGACTCCACGGCTAGCAGCATTCCCCTCCGCGACGACGATCTCCATCCGGTTCAACCCGAGCGCACCGACACCGAATTCCCAAAGCAACTGCACCGCCTGCGTCGCCGCCCCCAACCTTCCTTTCGGCGTGCTCACCCAATAGCCGAGGTTCGACACCAGATCGATCCAGTTGATGTCGTTCAATCCACAAGCTCCGACCGCTGCGCCATCCTCGCAGTCGAAGATGACAAACTCGTAGCTGCTCCCGGCCTCCCACGAGCCGATCGCGCCGTTCGAGTATTCGATCATTTCCTCAATGCAATAATTCGCGGTGAACCATGGCATCCATGACGCCAGCGCCTCCCCCGATGCCATCGCAGCCGGATAAACCTCCTCCCCGACGCCGGCAACATGAGGCCTCAGCTCAAAACGAAACCCGTCCCGCGAGAGCGTGCGACGTTCAATAGTTCTGACAGGTTCCGACATCCACCAACATGCGCCAGCGCGAACTCGCCCGTCAAGAAATCCCTCGCCCGCCCATCGATCCGGTGCGAACAGAGCCGATGAAACTCCAACAGGGTCAAATTTGGAAACTGGGCGACACCTACTACCGCATCGTCGAGTGGGCGCGCCTCTCCATCGAATACAAACTCGTCAAAGACCTAGAGAACGGCGAGGGCACCCACCACACCGTCACCAAAAAAGAATTCTGCCGCATTATCAAAGGCGCCGAGCTAGTCGAGCCCTCGCACAAAGACACGGAGTTACCAAACCCAGATCATTAGTGCCTTTGTGTCTTCGTGTGAGATTTTTCGAAGAACAGCGTGAACTCGTGCCGGTTGTAAGTCAGATGGGTCTGAGTAATTAGCTTCAACCCAGCCCGCTCGGCCACCCCAACCATCTTCCGAAACAACGCACACGGCCCATCTACCTCCTCCACCCGCGGCAGCTTCAAGGTAAACACCACCAACCCGCCCGGCTTCAACGCACCCGCCAAGCGCACCACGTGCCCCATCGACTCCTCTGGCGGCCCGTTCATATCGTCGAGCATCGCGTCGAACATCTCCCCTTCCGCCGGCACGAAATCCTCCACGTCAGCGTGTTTGAACCGCAAGCCCTTGCGCTTATTCAGCCGCACATCCAAGGGAGAACGATCGATCGCCGTCACGCGAAACTCACGCGCCAGCAACTCCGACGTCATCCCACCCGGACAAGCTCCGAGTTCCAACCAGTGCGCCCCTTGTGCCAGCGGTTTCCGGTGCATCAGGAGATAGTGCAAGGCCTCCGCGATCTTCGCCCCAGCCCGGCTGATCGTATCTGGCGAACTCTTATCGACAAACTTGCTCCCGCCCGGATACAGGCCGTTCGAATCGCGCGGGCTCTGCATCCCACAGAACAATCCCTCCCGGCCGACCAGACAGAACAAGGTCTGCGCCCCCGGATCCTGCTCCTCCACCACCTTCACTTTCAACCCCGGAAACAACTGCAGAGTCCGACCCCGCAAATTGGAAGCAAGCCGCTTGAAGTAGCGATCCGGTGACCCTGCGTTCAACTGCCCCACAAATAACCCCTGCGGCTCACGCCCACCAAATTTCTCCACCATCGCCTGCGCGGCCTTCTCGATGAATCCCTCCATCTTGCGGGGGTTGCACGGCCAGGCATGCTCCACCGGCAGATTCCAGCGGACAAATTTCGCCACCTCAGACTCGCGCGCCGCCTCTGGAGTCGACGTGCTGATCAGGAAGTAATCGCTGCCGAGCCGCTTATGCGACTCCGCCCCGAGACGGAGCAACACCTCATTCGCGATCCCATCGAAGATCGAAGGAATTCGCACGAGCCATTGGGATTGCTGCTGATCGGACACAGCTGAGCAGACCCCCAACTGCATCGATCCGCAACTAGCCATTCTATCGAGAAAGCTCTACGTAATATGATCCCATGCAACGCCATCGCCCACATAGAGACTCCCGCCCGCCCGCATCGCCACCAGGAGCGCTCGTCCACGTCGGCGAGGCGCGCGTCGAAACCATGGAAGTCGAGTGCCTGCGCTACGACGATAGCCACGTCGAAAAAATCACCACCACAGAGGTAGCCGAATGCCTCAAGCAAGTGCACGGATCCGATGGCAAACGTCTGTGGCTGCGGGTCATCGGCCTGCACGAGGCCGAGAAGATCGGCGAGCTACTCACCCCGCTCGGTATCCACCCGCTCACCCAGGAAGACGTCCTCAACACCAACCACCGGGCGAAGATCGAAGACCTCGGCGAGCAACTCTACATCACGCTGAAAAGTTTCGTCCACTCCGAAGACAACGAGCGCTTCGAGACTGAACAAATCTCGATCTTCCTCATCGATGGGCTGGTCGTCACCTTTCAAGAATCAGAGACCCCACTTTTCGATCCACTCGTCCACCGCCTCGAGCACGGCTCCGGCCGCTTGCGCCGCAACGGCAGTGACTACCTACTCTGGGGTTTGCTCGACGCCGTGGTCGACCACTACCTACTGAGCCTCTCCGCCATGGAAGCCCGCGTCGAAGAGATCGACGAACGCCTGATGTCCGACCCGACCGGCCTCGACATCCGCTGCATCCACAGCCTCAAAGCCGAAGTTTTGCAGATGCAACGGCTCATCCGCCCATCGCGCGAACTCGTCGGCCACCTAGAGCGCGGCGAGTCACCGCTAGTCTCCGAGAACAATCGCATCTACTTCCGCGACCTCTACGATCACGCCCTACGCTGCACCGAGGACATCGACGTCCTGCGCGAGTCCATCAACGGCCTGCGCGACTACTACCTGAGCGCCGTCAGCAACCGCATGAACGAGGTGATGAAAATCCTCACCTGCCTCTCCACTATCTTCCTGCCGCTCACGTTCCTAGCCGGCATCTACGGCATGAATTTCGAATGGATGCCCGAGCTAGCCTGGAAGCCCGGCTACCCCACCCTCTGGGCCGTCTTCATCCTAGCCGCCGGCATCATGTTCTACCTCTTCCGCAAAAACAAGTGGCTCTAACGGAGGGCGGACACTCATGTCTGCTCGATTTCCGTCGAGCAGCAGGCTCCTCCCGCGTAATTCGGACACTTCTGTCCGCCCAGTTGACCAACTCACCTCCACCCTCTACCCTTCCCCAATGAACGGTTCAAAAGTGCTCCAACTTATCGCCGTCGTCGCGCTCCTCGTCACAGCTTTCTTCATCGGCCGCAACTCGATCCAGCTTCCCGAACCAGAGGACGACGCGCCAGCTCCCCGGCGGCATCCGGTGGAGAAACTCACCGCTATCGTTTCGCCCGAACCGGAGCAGAAACCATCAACGATTCCATTTGGGAACGGCAAATCCCCAGCGGTCACCGAGGGCAGCCGGTCCGGGGTCGAGGCAGACAGGGTTTCCAACTTCCTAGGCACCCTCGCAGACCAGATCGGTGACATCTCGGCGATGGCCGATACCATCGCCGCCTGGATGGACTCCTACCCCGATGAGGCCATCGCCTGGCTCGCCGGCCGAGAGAATCGCGACGATGTCCTGAGCGTCATGTTCGCAGCCTGGGGAATGGAGAACATCGAGGGTGCCCATGCCTGGCTCAAAGAAAACTCCGACATGGACGGCTACACCGCCATGGCCATCGGCCTCTCCAGCGCACTCGCTTCGGCAGGGCAGGCTGAAGAGGCGCTCGCTCTCACAGAGAACGTCGATTCCCAGATGGCCGTCGTACAGATCTGGCAGAACTCCGGCGCGCAGCTTTACGCGATCAATCAGGACGACGTCCGCCAACGACTCGCCAGCACGGATCTCCCAATCGGTCTGCAAGAGCAGATGATTGAAAACTGGAAGTCTGAAATCAGCCAACGCGGCAAACGCAACGCGCAAAATCTCGCCTCGGTCTACAGCTCGGCTGTCGCCGCGGGTGCCAATTTCGAAGGCAAGACCAAGGTGGAGATCACAGCGGAACTCGTCGCCGGCCTCAACGGTTCCGACAGCTTTTCCACCACCCGGTTTCAAGTTCCCAACATGACCGAACACTCCCTCCTAAAGGCGCTTGAAGACCTTGTTTTCAGCGAAGGAGGCAGCTTGAATTACAAGCCGACGGCAGAGGCCGATCGCTAACCACCCCAAACCACTTTTACGATACACCCATGCGTCTCGAAATATTCCTAACCACCTGCCTGCTCCTAGCAGGCCTGGCGGCGAGCAGCTACAGCCAGGGACTCTCCCCCAGAAAGAAAACCGCGACCATCA
>JBLHKE010000388.1:0-7286 GCA_047619485.1 Verrucomicrobiales bacterium
CGGTGTGGGATTCGTCTTCCTCGATCAGGCGGCGCAGCAGTGCTTCTGCGCTCTCTTTTTCGACGACTTCTGGTTTCTCATCTTGGACTGGTGCCTCGTAGTGGGTGTGCCACGAGGAAAATGGCGTAGGCTCGCTCTGCGGGCGCGCTTCCCAGGCTTCTACTGAGAAATCTTTGCGTTCGAATCGATCGGAATCTTCGGGGTCAGGGAAAATCGCTGCGACGATTTCCTGTCCGTCGTCGAATTTATCCCCGCTGACCGAACAGTGGTGCGAACGAGATTTGATGTTCCAGTTTTGGTTGATTGCCATGACGTGTGAACCATGGCTATAGGCGGATTCCAGCGGCTCGCAACCCGGAAAATGTGACCAATGGAGGAGGGGAATCTAGTGGTTACGGCAAATTTGTGCAGCCGAAATTTCAAAAAATGTCACTGTGGCCACTAGTCGAAATCGAGATCAACCTCGCTGGCACGCCGACGCTCCGAAGTCACGGCGGTGGTTCTGCGGGAGCGGCTCGGGCGTTGAGCCACCTGCGGTGAGGTTGTCGTCAACTCTTGCTCTAAGCTGCGAAGAGGCTTCGACTGCTCCGTTAGCACTGGTGCGGACCGAGGCGAAGGTGGGGGATCGTTTCGGGACGAGCGGAAGATCGCCACAATTCCAGCTGGAGTGAGTTTCGGAATATCCTTGTTGGCTGATCTCATGTAGATCAGGTAGATGCCGATGGCTGCCAACAGGATATTCGTCGTCCAAGCGGAGAAAAATGGCGACATGATCTGGCTCTGCCCGAGCACGAGGAAGAGGTGGCTGAGGAAGACCAGAGAGAAGAACAGTAGGATAGCCCCGAAAACGCCTCCCAGAACGCCGCGCCGTGATAGGCCGATGCCCAGTGGTGCCGCGAACAGGACGACGACCATGCAGTTCCAGGGCAGCGCCCAGCGGTAGTGCCAGTGGGCGCGGAAGGGGGCGAGTTTCTCCTCGGATTTATCTACGTTGGCTTTGAGATGAAAGCCGAGGTCGGGAATGCCGAGGTGATCAGCGACCAAGTGCTCGCTGACGATGTTCCACGGGGTCTCGCTCCAACCTTGCTCGATGTGTTCTTCCACCAGGGTCTCGGTCGGAAGCTTGTGATCGGTGGTGTAGTCAAAAATTTTCACCTGATTTTGTGAACTTGAGCGCAGGAACCACTCTCCAGTCAGGTGGTTCCAACCAGCTTTCTCGGCGTAGATCGCTTTGGTGAGGCGGCCCTTGTCGTCACGCTCGATGATCTCGATCACAGACATCTTCTTCTGGGAGAGATCGAGTGGAATGTAGCGAATGCGCCACAGGCGATTGGCCTCGCGGTTCGGATAGACCTGGTTGCGGGCGAGGGCAATATCGGCGGATTTGACGATGGTCTTGCGCTTCTTCTTGCTCTTCTTATTGATGCGGCGCTGCTCGTCGATGTCGTTGAGGATCGAGTCTTTCGCCGCGGCCGCCTGAGGTGCCCACTCATAGTTGAGGGCGAAGCAGAAGATCGAGCTGTAGAGGCCGATGAATAGCAGCGGCTTGATAATGCGCAGCAGGCTACGACCAGACGAAAGCATCGAGACGATCTCGTTCGACTTCGACATCTTGCTCAGCGAGTAGAGTATTCCGAGGAGCAAGGTCGCCGGCAGGATCATCACGATCATCTGTGGCAGTTGGACGATGTAGAGGTGTAGAACCGTGCCGAAACTAGCGCGTGCCTCGAAGAAATCGGAGCCGTTGTCCTGCAGGTCATAGATGATCCAGACGGCGAGGATGCCGATCGAGCAGAGCAAAAATGGACCGAGGAAATTACGCAGCACGTAGCGGTCCATGATCGAGGCGCGCCGGTAGAGCACGACTAGCAGCGGAGGACTGAGGATCAGGCCAGTACACAGCAGGTAGCGGAAGTATTCGGGGATCTTGGCGGGGGCGATGCCCGAGTGGTAGAGATGGCTCGATGGTTGCCAGAGGAGGATCTCGCTGGCGGCCCAGACGACGAATACTGCGGAGCTCGCAATCGATGCGGTGATGAAGAGATTGGTGATGCGGTGACGCAAAAAACACAGCACTAGCACCGGGAAAAGCAGCCCTAGTGCTAGGAAGTAGAACCCTCGCAGGTAGACGAACACCAGCGCGGTCTCGTTCTCATCAACCCCGAACAGCGTCTCTGCGTTCAGGTGGATGTGGATGAGGCAGGTGAGCGAGGCGGCCAAGATGGCCGTGAGCCCGAGCAGTGAGGTCGCGCGGGGCGCTGTCAGTAGCCAGTTCCCCAGCTTGTAGCGCAACAAATTCTCATCCGGTGCTAGTCCGGATTTAGAATCGCCGTGACGGCGCTTGAAGAGATTTTTGAGGGAAGCGAGCAACAATGAATCTTCGCTTTTTTATCGGCCGCCGTCAAATGAACGGTTTTTCATCAACCGTTTGCCGGATCTGCTCTGAGCCTAAGAAGTGCGGCCGCAGCACTGCTTGAACTTTTTACCGCTGCCGCAGGGGCAGGGGTCGTTGCGGCCGACTTTTGGTTCGTCGCGCCGGACGGGGATGGTGAGCTTGGCTTTTGTCTCCTCTGCTTCAGCAGCCGCTTTGGCGCGCGCGATGGCGACCTCTGGAGCGGCTTCTGCAACGCTCGGGATACGCAGCCCTCTGCCACCAGCAGCGGGGCTGTTGGCAGGACCTTCACCGGAGTTTTTCGCGGAGCCGAGGTGGATCTTTGGTCCGCCCTGGAGTTGGGAGAAGAGTTTTTCGAAGACACTCACGCTGGTGGCGTGGCGGAAGATGTTCTGCAAGGTCTCGTTTTGGATGTTCTCGATGAGGACGGAGAACATGGTGAAGGCCTCGTTCTTGTATTCGATCAATGGATCCTTCTGGCCATAGGAACGCAGATTCACACCCTCGCGGAGCGCGTCCATGTTGTAGAGGTGCTCCTGCCAGAGGTTGTCGATGCTGTTGAGTAGGATGTTGCGCTCCAGCGAGGTGATGTGCTCAGGATCTTCATGGGACACCTTGGCCTCGTAGGCGGTCATGACCTTTGCGATCAAGAACTCGCTGTTGCCATCGATGTCGCGGCTGGCAAAATCGGCGCTCTCTTCGGTGAGGCCGATCGGGAAGGTCATGTTTGCCCAGTTCAGCAGGCCGCTGTAGTCGGGCTCCTCGTTGTTGAAGGTCAAGAGGTGCTCGGACACTTTTGTCGGCACCGCTTCGAGGATGGTCTGCTTGATCAGTTTGCGTGGCTCCTCGGAATCGATGACCTCGTTGCGCATCTCGTAGACGACCTCGCGGTGCTTGTTCATCACGTCATCGAACTCGAGGACGCGCTTGCGCATGGTGTAGTTGCGCTGCTCGACGCGTTTCTGGGCGGTCTCGACGCTGCGGTTGAGGAGCGGGTGCTGGAGCTCCTGGCCTTCCTCAAGTCCGAATTTCTCCATGATCTTGGTCATGCGGTCAGAGGCACCGAAGTTGCGCATCAGGTGATCCTCGAAGGAGATGAAGAAAATCGTCTCACCCGGGTCACCTTGGCGGGCACAGCGGCCGCGCAACTGGCGATCGATGCGGCGTGATTCGTGGCGTTCGGTGCCGAGCACCAGTAGGCCGCCTTTTTCAGAGACGCCGTCGCCGAGTTTGATGTCGGTGCCACGTCCAGCCATGTTGGTGGCAACTGTGACGGAGCCCGGCTGGCCGGCGCGGGCGACAATCTCTGCCTCCTGGCCATGGAACTTGGCATTCAAGATGGCGTGGGGAATCTTCTCACGCTGCAGCATGCGGCCAAAAACCTCAGAACTCTCGACGCTGGCGGTGCCGACGAGGACGGGCTGGCCTTTCACGTGGCTGTCTTTGACCATCTTGATGGCCGCGCTGTATTTCTCGCGCTGGGTCTTGAAAATGTGGTCGTTGTGATCGTTACGGGCGATTGGTCGGTTGGTCGGGATCGGTAGGACATCGAGCGCGTAGATGTCGGAAAATTCGGCAGCCTCGGTCTCGGCCGTGCCGGTCATGCCACCGAGTTTTTCGTAGAGGCGGAAGTAGTTCTGGACGGTGATGGTCGCGAGCGTCTGCGTCTCCTGGTCGATCTTGACGCCTTCTTTTGCTTCGACAGCCTGGTGCAGGCCGTCACTCCAGCGGCGGCCGGGCATCTCGCGGCCGGTGTTCTCGTCGACAATGACGACTTTGTTGTTCTGCACGACGTAGTCGACGTCCTTCTCGTAGACGCAGTAGGCGCGCAGCAACTGCGAGATGTTATGGATGCGCTCGCCCTGGGAATCGAGGCGGGTCTGTAGCTCCTCTTTTTTCTGGCTGATCTCCTCTTCGCTGAGCGAAGAATCGGAATCTAGGTCGGCGAACTCGGTGGCGAGATCTGGGAGCACGAAGGCTTCCGGGTCGTCTGGGTTGAGGAATTTGCGCCCGATCTCAGAAAGGTCGGCGTCGTGGGCACGCTCGTCGATGTTGTAGAAGAGTTCTTCTTTGATCTCGAAGAGTGCTTTCTTTTGCGAGTCCGTGTAGAAGCCCAGCTCGGTCTTCTCAACGATTTTGCGCTTTTCCGGCGCCTCCATGAATGCCAGCAACTGCGGGTTCTTTGGCTGGCCTAGTTTCAATTTGAACATCTCGCGGCCGGCGGTCTCGAGATCGCCTTCCTCGTAGGCTTTGTTGGCTGTGATTGCAGCCTCTTTGCAGATGAGGGCCTGCTTTTTAACCAGTTGGTCAACCAGCGGTCTGAAGCGCTCATACTGGTGGGTGGATGCGACCATGGTCGGTCCGGAGATGATGAGAGGGGTGCGCGCTTCGTCGATGAGGACCGAGTCGACCTCATCGATGATGGCGAAGAAGTGACCACGCTGCACTTGCGATGCCTTGTCCTGCGCCATGCCGTTGTCGCGCAGGTAGTCGAAGCCGAATTCTGAGTTGGTGCCGTAGGTGACGTCGCAGTTGTACATCTCACGGCGCAGCGGCGGCGGTTGCTGGTTCTGGATACAGCCGACGGTCAGGCCGAGAAAACGGAATACTTCGCCGACCCATTCGGAGTCGCGGCGGGCGAGGTAGTCGTTGACCGTGATGAGGTGCACACCGCGGCCGGTGAGGGCGTTGAGGAAGACAGGGAGGGTGGCGACGAGGGTCTTGCCTTCGCCGGTTGCCATCTCAGCAATCGTTCCACGGTGCAGGGCGACGCCACCGATGAGCTGGACGTCGAAGTGGACCATCTCCCAGGAGATCGGTTGGTCGCAGACATCCCACGTTTCGCCACAGAGTCGGCGCGAGGCGTTTTTGACGACGGCGAATGCTTCTGGAAGCACCTCATCGAGACGGTTGTCCTGCAGTTGCGGATCCTTGATCGCGGAGATCTCTTCCTTCCACTTGGCTGTCTTCTCGCGAAGCTGTTCATCGGAGAGCAATTTAAACTCCTCATCGAACTGGTTGATTTTGTTTACAATCGGCTGCAAGCGCTTGATAATGCGCTGGTTTTTGCTGCCGACTATTTTGTTAATGAGCCACTTGACCATTGAGTTTTAGGGTAGAAATTCGCCTTTTTATTAAGAGAGCGAGAATAAAGGTGGGTTTGGGGAAATTACAAGGCGTGGTTGAGCTTTCCGGGGGCTAGATTGGTAGCTTGGTGGTAGGATCGATCGTCCGATCCGTTCCGCGTGTGGCCGTTGGTTGACTTCGGAGGTCTAGGGGCTCATCAACCGGAGAGGTGCCATGATTGACGCACCTCGACTCTGGGATGAGGTTCGTGGATGACAAAATCTCGCCGACCGGAATGTTTTTTCTAACAAAGTAGAAAAGTGTCCAATTCGGACCTCGCCATTCATCGTAGTCGTGTCGGCATCGTTTGTCGGCTGAACCACTTCTAACAAAACTACCTATCCGTCGACAGCCGCGCTCCGAAAGTAGGAGGCCGCGTGACAGTGTGGTCGAAGGCCGGACGGGCGGTGGTTCCGATTGTGCGCCAGCCACCACGCGCACGCCGACTCCCCGTCGCCACCGATACGAAGGGGTTATTTACTGACAATCCCTAACCTGCGGGGTGCAATTTCGCGTCGATCGCCACTAATTGCGCGATGCTCAGCTCGGTGTAGATGGCGGTCGTTTCTAGCTCATCGTGACCCAGCAACTGCTGGATGTAGCGGATGGCTGAAATGGGATCCTGACCCGAATGGCAGGTAAATAAGGGGCACCATCGCCGAACAATGCATTGCACCGCAGAAGCTTTCAAAAGGCACCAGAGACTGCTGATGCCGGAGCGTAGAACGAACACCTCGTTCGTTCTGGGAAATCACGGCCCCGCAGGAAGGGGGCAAGATTTCCCCGCCTGCAATCCACGCGAGTATCAGCCAACAGAAAACGATCACCCCTAACGGCGCACCTTGCGAGAGGAGCCTGCAAACGGGAATGGGTTCGGACTGATGGAACGTTGCGGCCATCGCGCACAGGGACGCTCGCGGATCATCGCGCCGCTCGATCCGAACGAACGGGGGCGTTCGTTCTACCGCGACGACATCGACCGATGCCGGATGCTATCTCGGGAGATCCAACAGGCTGGCACTCAGGATCGCGCCTTTATCTACGTGCCATTCGATCCTGACCCTCTGAAGTTGGGTCAGAGTGGAATAGCGGTCGGATGTCAAAACGGTTCCGCTTGAGGCCGGGACCTGTCTGGCGGCAGCGCGAGCCGATGACCCCGACAACACACCAGACGATCCCGAAGCGCATCCTTCCGGCCCCGGAGCGAGCAGGGGGCGGAGGTTCCTGGGCGGAGTGCCGAAGGTGGTAGGGCGGTTGGATAATGCGAAGCCTGACTCGGGGGCTGGGGGCTGGAGTGGGGGGCGGAGCTTGCAGAGGCTTGATTATATGGCGCTAACATTGCGCTATTAAGCTATTCCGGATTCACAACGATCAGTTTTTCTCTAAGCCGTGCGCTAAGGAGTTATTTACTGACAAGCCCTAAGATCAGAATTCCATTCGTAAAACCCTCGGCTGGGTAGACGGCCAAAGCCCATGCCGTTGATATATGCATCGACCGAAATCGCGGCTTCTTGATCGGATGTTCCAAGCAAAAACGCCACGCTGCTAACGAAGATTGAGTCTCCTAACTCCATCTGCGCTACGAACATATTCGCTATAACCGCGTCAGCGGTCGGTCTCAGCCGGTCTAGCGCAGCTAAGGGATTCTCTTTTGATCAGATTGCATCATTTTTTGTGAAAAATAAAATCGGATTGCGCTCCTGATCAAGGCGCTTGGGGCGTCTCGCCCCGAGTGTTTGGTGCAACCATCACAATTCGTAGTGCACTA
>JBLHKE010000389.1:0-7283 GCA_047619485.1 Verrucomicrobiales bacterium
TCACGATGTATGCGACGGACACCCCCATCACCTGCGCCAGCTTCCTCAACCTCGCGAAACGCGGTTACTACAACGGCCTCAAATTTCACCGCGTCATCCCCAATTTCATGATCCAGGGTGGTGATCCGACTGGCACCGGATCCGGCGGCCCAGGTTACAAATTTGGCGACGAGTGCCGGGCAACGCTCAAGCACGACAAGCCGGGCATCCTCAGCATGGCCAACGCCGGACCAGGCACCAACGGCAGCCAGTTCTTCGTCACCCACGGCCCGACCCCACACCTCGATGGGAAACACACGGTCTTCGGCCACGTGACCGAAGGCCAGGACATCGTCGACTCGATCGCCCAGGGCGACACCATCGACAGCATCGAGATCCTCGACTCCACCGACACGCTGTTCGCCGCCCAGGCAGACAACCTGTCCAAGTGGAACGGTGTCCTCAACTAGAGCGCAGCGCGGACACTCTTGTCTGCCCATCCCCTACATTCCCAATCGCCCGAGTAGATCCTCTGGCCTTACTCCCCCCTCGCGCAAGGCGCGCAAGGTCAATGATTCGTCGCGCTTAGCCATCCGCTTGCCCGCCTCATCGAGCACCAGCCTATGATGCCACCACTCCGGCACGGGCAGTCCCAGCAACTCCTGCAAAAGCCGATGCACATGCGTTGACTCCAGCAGATCTTCCCCGCGCGTCACCAGTGTGACTCCCTGCAGGGCATCGTCGACCACCACCGCCAGATGGTAGCTGGTCGCGATGTCCTTGCGCGCCAGAACGACATCCCCCAACCGCTCCGGCGCCGCGATCTGCTCGCCGATCCCACGGTCATCCCAGCGCAGTTCCCCCACGGCCGCTATCGCCATGGCAACATCTAGTCGTAGAGCAAAAGCGTCCCCGGCCGCCTTCCTCGCGACCACCTCATCCGAGGAAAGCCCACGGCAGATCCCCGGGTAGAGCGCCCCAGCCGGATCATGTGGAGCACTCACCGCAGCCTCGATCTCCCGACGCGTGCAGAAACACGGATAGGCAAACCCTCCAGCCTCCAACTCCTCCAAGGCCGCCGCGTAATCCTCCAAATGCTCGGACTGTCGCCTCACCGGCTGCTCCCACTCCAGTCCTAGCCACGCCAGATCCTCCCAGATCGCCTCCTCATATTCAGCTCGCACCCGCGTCCCATCGATGTCTTCGATCCGCACCAGAAAACGTTCTCCCGCGCGCGCGGCGAAGATGGCGGCATAGGCATGCCCGAGATGTAGCAAGCCTGTCGGGCTAGGAGCAAATCGGGTGACGGTCATCGAGATCGAGCCTAGAGTCGAATGACGTGATAGAAAACTCCGAAATCGAAATCGATCAGCTTAAGCAACAATCCGTTTACGCACGGCTACGCGACCAAGCTTACTTCATTTTTACCATCGTCGGCATCTTCTACTTTATCGAACTCGCCGACGTCCTCACCGGGCAATCACTCGAGATTTGGGGTGGCATCTACCCGCGGAAACTGACCGGCCTGATCGGCATCCCGCTAGCCCCATTTCTGCACGGCAACTGGCCCCACCTCTTCGCCAACACTCTCCCCTTCATCGTCCTCGGCGGACTCGTCATCATCAGCAGCAACCGCGAGCGCTTTGTCGGCGTGTCCTGCATCATCGCCGGGATCGCCGGGATCGGCACTTGGCTATTCGCCAAGGGTGGCTACCACATCGGCGCCAGCAGCCTCATCTTCGGCTACCTCGGCTTCCTGCTCTGGCGCGCATGGCTAGGCCGCAACCTCGGCTGGACCATCATCGCCGTCCTAGCCGGCTTCCTCTACGGCAGCATCATCATCAGCCTGTTCCGCTCCCAGGGCCAAGGCGGTATCTCCTGGTCCGGTCACGCCTTCGGCCTCGCTGGTGGCATCATCGCCGCTTTCATCTTCACGCCTAAGCTCAAAGCCAGCGAAACCGATCAATAGACACGGTGAAGCAAACAGACTCTAAGCGAGCGAAGCTCGCCGCAAGTAGCATGGAGTGGCACTCCGTGTTCTGCTGCTAAATCACATTGATTCGCTATCTCCCAGAAACCAACTGTTTCTCTACCTCCGCCCGATCTCAGGTCTAGCACGATCTCAAAATTCAGGAGGGGAAAATTTTCCACCCAAGCTCCTATTTTCACGCTAAAATAAAACTGTGAAGTCCAATCCCCGCACACCCGCCCCTCTGATCGCGATCCTACTACTGGTAGCTTTTTGCCTAGTCAAAACGAACGCCCAAGAGCGCGCCGAACCTCCCTCACCCACCCCAACCGCGACTGAAAAACCATCTCCCCCTGAACCGAAAACAGAAATCGAAAGCCCAGAACAATTCGACGCCAAGGTCGCCACGATCATCGAAGAGCTCGGCTCGGACGATTTCCGCACCCGCGAGGAGGCCACCGTCAAACTCTGGAAAATCGGCGACCGCGCCGAGGAGGCCGTGCGCAAGCTTTCAAAGAGCAAAGACATCGAACTCCGCACTCGCGCCGCTCGCCTACTCGGCCTCTACAAATACGGAATCTACCCAGACACCCCGCCCGAAACAGTCGAACTCATCAACCAGTTTCGCCACGGCGACCTCAATGCGAAGACCTTCGCCATCCAGAAACTCTACGGGCTCGGCAACGTCACCATCGTCGCCAAACTCGTGCGCAGCATCGAGGATCAGAGGATCCGCTCCCGGCTAGTCGATTCCGTCGTCAACGGGCTCGAGGAAAAAATCGCCGAGCTGCTAAAGGACGAGCAGTATGACGAGATCGAATCGCTGCTCGGCCTCGGCGCAATCTCTGCGGAGGGGCTGCGCAACCTCGCCGGGTTCCACCTCAACCGCGGCACCATCGACACCGAGATCGAAAAACTCCTAGCGAAGGAACAGCAGGAAGAGATCACCAATCTCGATTACGAGCAGCTCACCTGGCACTACCGCGCCAAGGGGGAACTCGACAATGCGGTCGCCGCCGCTACCTCCTCCGAGAACAAGGATCTCATCACCAGCACCAAAATTGCCAACGGTGACCTACTCGCCCTAATCGAGGCCAGCTACAACCCGAACGACCGAACCATCCAAGCCTACGGCTTCACCGCCGCCAAGCAACGCCTCAACGGCGAGACAGAGGCGTTTGAAAAAACCATCCAGACCATTAAGGAGTATGCGGGAGAGAACCCCGAGGAGGAACGTGCTTGCCTCGAGGCGCTCCTCATCAATGGCCGGGTCACCGAGGCGATCGAGATCGCCGAAGCAGGCGGCACCAACCGTGTGCAATTGCTCATCGACAACGGCGAGCACGCCAAGGCGCTTGCCGAACTCGGCATCGACAAGCCCAACCCACCCTACAACGATTGGCTTGACCAACTGGTCAAAGATTTCACCACCGCCGAGGGCTCGACCGAACACAATCGCATCCTCAGCCGCGCCTACACCTTGGTGCGATTGCTAAAAGGCTGGGGAGAAGACGCCGAGGCAGCCAGGATCTACGCTCGGCTCGGCGAGACCGCCCGCGAGGTCGAACCCGAGTTCATGTCACGGTTCATCGCCAACGCCAGCGTCCTCGACATGCACGAGATCGCCTTGGAGTTCACCCGTAGCGCCTTCGAGAAAGAAGCCAAAGATGCCCAGCCAGACGCGGACTTAAGCGGACTCGAGCTCGAGCAAGCCCAGCAACAAAACCGCGCCGGACAGCGCGACGCCGAAGAGAGCCTCATCTCCGCCCTCTACTGGGAAAACGCCCAGATGGCAGAGTTCTGGTGGCTGCGCATCCGCGAGACATTCGCTGACGAGACCAGCCTCCAGTGGCTCGATCGCCTCGCTTTGCTGCTCAATACGGACCCGGAAAAAAAGCCTGACGTGCTCAAAGCGCTCGATCAACTCAAACCCGACAAGGCCAATCCAGACTTTGCAGATCCTTTCGCGGCAGTTTCGAATATCGCCCTGTTCTACTTGCGCCTAGATGAGAGAGCCGAGGCCATGAAATGGTTCAAAAAATCCCTCAGCCCGGACCGCAGTGACAGCGCCAACGCCTACTTCCAATACGCGTCGCTCCTCGCTGACGATGGCAATTGGGCCGAGGCTGCCACCCACTTCAAATCCGCCTCCGAAGCCGCCCCCAGCAATCTCAAATGCCTGATCCGCTACGCAGTCGCCCTCGAGCACACTGGCAAAGCCGAAGAAGCGGCAGCCATCATCAAACGCGCCAAGCTGATGTCCCTCGGCCGCCCGATCGAATACTGGCGCATCGCCGAAGCCTTCACATTATCCGGCGACTACACCCGAGCACGCGAGGCCTCCCAGCTAGTGCTCGATCTCGCATTCACCGAAGAACCGATCGCCCTCGAGGAGTCGCTCAATCTCGCCGACTACCTCTCGCTGGACGAGCCTGAACGCGCCGCGATGTATAAAGAACGCAATCTAATCGAGTGCCTCAGGGGAGAGATCACCCTGCCGCGGATCGGCTACGCCCCGAGCGTGCGCGGTTCCATCGCAAGCCTCAAGGCTCGAGCCGCCATCGACGCAGGCAAGCCAGACGAAGCGATCACGATGCTGCGCGAGATGGTGAAGAACCAACCTTCCAACAGCTCGCTGGTCGAAGACGTCTACCCGATGCTCCTAGCCGCTGGAAAGAAAGCCGAGGCCAACGAACTCTACGAAAAACTGAACCAGTATGGAGAAGACGCCCTAGCGCTATTCCCCAACAGCGCCCAGGATCTGAACTCCAACGCCTGGCTGAAAGCCCGCTGTGGCAGAGATTTGGACACCGCCCTGAAGCGCTCCACCCTCTCCAACGAACTCAGCAAAAACAACTACGCCTACCTAGACACCCTAGCAGAAGTACACTTCCAAAAAGGCGACCGAGCCAAGGCCATTGCCAAGTCCGAAGAAGCGGTCAAACTCTCCGGCAGCGACTTCCTCCTCAACCACCAGCTGAATCGCTTCAAGAATACCAAACCGCTAAGCGAACAGTTCGGGGCTGAGCAACCGTAGCGTAGGCTGCGCATTCCCCTAAACTAGCGCTAGGCTCGTAGCCCGCATTTCTCTGCCAGCCGTTCGCCCTCCTCAAATCCGGCGCTTCGGCCTGAGCTGGCCGAGTAGCTGCCTAAATCACAATCCCGGTGACCTCCCCCTCAAAAACCATCCGACCATCGACAAAACCCTGAGCTTCAAAAACAGCAATCCTCGATCTCAAAGTTTTTGCTCTTACGACCATAAGAAAATCACACCCCGGCTCCACACTGCCACGAAACTTCACCTTGTTTACCCCACCGAAACCAAAAAACTTTTTTCCACCTGTCTTGAATTTCAAATGATAGATAACGGAACTGATCTGAGCCGCCATTTCAATCATGAGAACCCCAGGCATGATCGGGCGCCCGGGGATATGCCCTCTGGTCCAGAATTCTTCGGGCGTCTGTTTCTTAATCCCCACCGCGAGCCCCTCCTCCAGATCAAGTGAAATCAGCCTGTCTACCTGCTCAAACTCTTCACGCTGCGCATTGAGTTCAAGAATCTCTTCTTTAGAAACAGCCACCTGATCGATGTCGACTGTCGTAAGATCCAAAATCGGTGGTGATGCCATGATATCTATTTCAATGATGCCTGTGTTGAATGGAATATGATCCTGGATGACCGGCCGTCAAGGCCAGCCAAAGGAGCGCGACCCCGTAGTGTTCCAAAACTTGGACGACATTCAGGTCGCCCTTCTGTAATGGTTCAGGAGGCCGCCGGCCTTCGAATCTCTGACGACCTTGCCTGTGGCCTTTGCGATCTCCTCTGTCGCCTCGATCAGGCTGTTCGCCAGCCTTATTTTGGCTAGCCACACGCCCCCGCTACCAGCTACAATCCCCCTTCCCCCCCTCCATCTTCCGCTCCGCCCGCCCCATGAACCCGGCACCGCAAATCAAAGTCCCTAGCAGTTAATTTCCCAATGACCGATCTTCTCGATCCGACACTACAAGGCTTTCTATGGATCATCGCCATTGGCTTGACCGTCATTATTGTCGATGTCTTCTTTGAAACGGAAATCCTCAGTATCGGGGCATTGCTGGGTATTTCGGTCTATTTCTCACTGCTCTTCGACGTCGATGCTAAGTGGCGAGTGCTGATTGCAATTCTTTGCTGGCTGTTCGTAACGGCAATATTTTATACCGTGTGGAGACGCTTTCTTACACCGCTGATCCGGCGTGGATTCACCGGCGGCATCGACGAGGCGATTCACTCCGCCGTCGGTTCCACTTGCGAATATCGGCTCATTGACAGCAAGAGCTTTGTGTATTGGAATGGCGATCTGTGGCCGGTCGATCTCGATGGCGATGGCTCGGGTTCTGCAGATGCGGACGACCACCGCTTCATTGACCACGACAAAGTGAAGGTTCAAGCCGTCAATGACGGTATTTTCTCCATTGCCATATGCCGCGACGCCGCCAGCGCCGTGACAATCCCAGAAACATCGGACTAGGTTTAATTCTTTAACACTATGATCACTACCATTCCACAGAATCACTGCCGCATCATCGAGCGCTTCGGCAAACCGATAAAAATCCAACACAGTGGTCTGGCCTTCAAATTGCCTGTGATCGACAAGGTTCGCGACGTTTCCGACGTCTGGGGTGGAGAGACCAACAAGGAAGGCCGGTTTATCGAACTCAGCGAACAGATCACCGACACCAATCCGCGTGAGTGCATCACTAAGGACAACGCCAAGATCACTGTCGATTGCGTCATCAGTTGGCGCGTCATCAATCCAATCAAGGCAGTATACGAAGTTGATCATCTACACCAGTCGCTGCTGCAGGCGACCCTCAACGTGATCCGTTCGGAAATCGGCATGCGGGACCTCGACGAGGCTCTGGCGACACGCGCCGGGCTCAATGAAACGATTGTCGCTGGCTTGGTGGACACCGTGAAGAAGTGGGGTATCCAGATCCTGCGGGTTGAGATTCAGGAGCTCAGAACCGACGATCAAACTAGCAAGGCGATGCTGCAGCAACTCGAAGCCGAACGCAGGAGTCGCGCGCTGTCATCCGAGGCAGTAGGCCAGGCAGAGGCCACCATCAAGGCGGCCACCGCTGATCGCGAGTCGGCCGTGCAGCGTGCGGAAGGCCAGGCAAAAGCACTGGGCATCGTTGCCGCGGCTGAACGGGCGTATCTCGACACGCTCTCCGAAGCGGTCGGTGCGGAGGAAGCTGCGCGGATCTTAATTGCGCAAAAAGTCATCGATGGATTTGACCGTATTTCGCGGAATCCCGCAGACAAAGTGTTCCTCCCATCGAGTATGAGCGGTAT
>JBLHKE010000390.1:0-7255 GCA_047619485.1 Verrucomicrobiales bacterium
TCGGCGATCAATTCTGAACCCGCACCCAAGGCTGCGAGCTTGCCCCACAGCAGGGCGCCATGGATGTCGAGATCGGTCGGTGCCTGCAAAACCAGATGCGCCTCACGTTTGGAGAGCGAGACGGACAAGCAGGGGGCGGTGCGCAGGCTCTTGCCGCTGCCGAGGTGCTGGTACCACGAGTATTCGAGCGACGCGTAACCGTCGCGTGAACGGATGAACGACTTAAAAAAATCTGGCGGTGGGTACTTGATGAACAGGTGCTCGTGGAGGTGCGAGTATTGTTCTTTTCCTGAGTCTAAGAGATCTGGCTGCCACGAATCGAGCGGGCGTAGCCATTCGTTTTCCTGGGTGGCAAGCCTGATCAACATCGGGACGAGTTTGCCGTGGGCGTGTGGGTATTGGTCGAAGATCCACGACCGCGTTTCGATCGTGCCACACAGGCGCGCGAGTGCCCTCGCGCATGCGCTACGACGCTCGCGCCTGCACCTTGGGAACGCGGCTCGCAGGCGTCTGCAATAGAATTGAAACCGTTCCCCGCCGGGGAATCGGTGGTTGGAGTAGTGGCCTAGCACGATGCTGGCGGTGCAGCTGCGACGGGTGCCGCGGCTGCGCATGGGATTGATGGTAGTGGTCGTGGGACTCATCGGTACACGTAGAGGTAGAAGCCTAGATTGGAGTCGGACAGACACGGCAAACCTCGAGAACGAAGTTGGAAAGCCGCGCAGCGAATGGCTTCAAACGGCGGTCTGAACCGTGCCGGTTCAGGACAGGAAATGACTCAAGCCGCTCTCAGGTGAGAGCGACGGATCAGGCTTCTGTAACGTGACGATGGATACGCATTGGAACGCCTTAGAGTAGCTGATCCTGTTGAGTTTGCAAATCTAATGCCAGGAGTTGCGCAGCCACTGAAGCGCAATTGCTGTGATGGTTCGCTGTCGGAAAATAGTATCCGCGTCGATGGGAGCCGTCTTCACTGTCGAACTGGTCAGTGTTTAATGGTAAGCTCTTACGGTGGCTGCGCGCCTGCCCCGAATCGATCTTGAGAGGTTTGTTCAAGGCGCTATAATCAGGCCAGTGAACTGGTGCCGATGGAAATACCCACTCCTCGCGATCGCGTGTTTCGCGTTTGGCTGGGCATTGGCGCGTTGGTCCCCAGTGGTTCCAGATGCCGACAGCGAAACCGGCCCCACGGCGTCTGTTGATCCATCGGCGCCGATCGAAGATACGGAGATCGAATTAGATTCGATTGTGCATGCGAGCGAGCGACTGCAGGTGCCGCTGAACAAGCAGGAAAAGCTCGAGTTGAAGTATGCCCAATGGGCCGAGAGATCGCCGCGGGCTGCGATCGATGCGGCGTTCAAACATCTGCCGGACGGCTACGACGAGCGCGGGGTGGCGCTGGAGGCCGCCGTGCGGACGGTGGCGGAAAAAGATCCGGACTTAGCGCTGCTGATCGTGCTGCCCTACCTGGATGATCTGGAACGCGATAGCCCGCCGCGTGACATGGACGGCAGGATCGCTCTGTCGGCCTTGTTCGGGACTTATGCCACTGGTGATCATCGGGCGGCAGCGCACGCAGTCGCCCAATGTCCCGCGGGTCTCGCGGATCCATGGGATTTCACCCGGTACGGCTCTTTTGGCGACGGCAGATCGCCACTGCTCTATGCCGCTGGTAAGGTAGCCAAGCACTGGCCGAACGATGACTTTCCCGCGCAGGTAGTTTGGGCCGCGGAGCTGTGCATCGGCGAATTCGAAGGCCCGTATGACTATACTTGGCTCGTGGATGAGGGGTGGGAGGCTTTCGAGGCTGCCGGAGGTGAGCTTTCGTCAGTGCTCGCGAAGGTAGCTGAGATCGGTGATGAAATGGCGCGCGACTGCGTGTTGTTCGATGTGATAGATCGCGCTGATCCGGAGCTGATCCGCCGGGCGATCCCGCTGCTCTCGGAAGAGCGTCGCGGACAGGGATGGGCATCACTGGCGAGTGCAATCGAGGATCCGATAGAAGCCATGCAGCTGGTGATCGAGCATTGGGAGGCGATCGGAGACGCGACGGTCATTGATGATATTGGTGGTCTCGTTGGCGTCGATCCGAGTGCGCAATTGATTGCGCTCGATCTGTTCCTGACGCTTCCGGAGCCTGGTCAGCAGCGATTGCTGGAATCCTGGGCGTGGGAGGCGGGCGTCCCCGAAGATCCATTCGATAGCGAGCGGGTCTTCGCCGCGAATGATGATTTGCTAGCGATCATCGAGGCTCTGCCGGGAGGGGAGACAAAATCCCGCGCCGTGGGGGCGTTGGCTCAGAGCTGGGTGGCCGCCGAACCTGAGGCGGCATCGAGGTGGGTCGCGTCTCTGCCCGAGGGCAGCGGAGCGCGCGACGCTGCGGTGGCATCGCTGGTGCGTGAGATCGCAGTCGATGCCCCCGATACGGCGACCACCTGGGCGGCGACTATCGCCGATAGAGCCTTGCGCGAACGCTACCTGCGTGTAGCGCTGCGCCAGTATGTCCGAAGCGATCCGGACGCCGCGGTCGGGGCGATTCACGCGGCCGAGCTATCGGAGATAGCTGAGCGATCCCTGCTCGATTCAGTGCCAGCAACACCAACCCCATCCGGCCAGTGAGTGCTTCTTTGATCAAGACAATTGCGTTGTCCGGACTGGCTGTGCTCGCCGGTCTTGGCGCTGGTAATTTTTCCCATCGAGACGCCCCGGCGGCCGTTGAGAAATCCGCTCCGCGAAGCAAGCTCACCGCGCTCGACCAGCGCCCGTCGCTTGATCCATCCGGGCTGCTCGAAAAGTTGGAAGCCTTGGATGTGGCCCGATTTCCCGCCCTGCTCGACAGGATGAAACGCCTGCCGTCGGTGCGCGCGGGATTTGCGATGCGTCTCACGATGGAAATTTGGGCGCAGCAGGATCCAGAGTCGGCGCTCGCTTACTTGGGTTCGCTAGATGGTTCGTTGGCGTTCCACGACGAGCTGAGCGATGCGGTTTTTCGTGCTTGGGGTGCCCGTGACGTAGAGGCTGCTATCGTCGCGAGCGGTGAGTTGCCGGACCGGAAGCTGTCGGCGCTAGCAGGTTATGCGGCAGGCGATCCAGCAGCGGCGTGGGCGCTCACGGATGAACTGTTTACCGGGGAATTGCAGTCATCATTTATCAAATCCGTGTTTAAGAGTTGGGGGCGAACGAATGTCGGGGATGCGATGTCGGCGATGCGTGCTTTGCATGATGATTGGAAGCCGACAGCGCTGATCGGATTCTCCGAGGTGGCATTCCGCGATGATCCAGATCGTGTCTGGGGGTTCACCCACGAGCTAGGGTATAATTTTCCGATCGATCAGTTTGTAGCATGGTTGGACACGGATCCTCGGGATGCGGGAGCGTTCGCTGCACGGCTGGAAGTTGAGGACAATCAGAAGTGGGATCTACTCAAGGCGTGGATCGTGGTTGACCCAAAGGCCGCGCTCGCCTACCTGCGCTCGTTCCCTGCCGATTCACGTTTGCACCGGGTGTTGATACGCGAGTTCACCTCGGCGCCGGAACTGTTGAGCGATGCGGATATTTTGCAGGCGGGATTGATCAGCGATTTTCCGCTCGCGCGTTACCAAGAGCTCGCGCGGCATTCGCCAGAGCTGCTCGGTTGGCAGGGGGACGGCGATTTGAATGAGGAGGTTGGACTGAGTTACTCGCTCGGTTCGGCATGGGCTCGCGAGAACCCGCAGGGCGGCCTGCGCTGGTTGGAAGGGCTCGAGTCGGAAGAGCGAGAGATCGCCGCGGCGGGGTTCTACGATTCTTGGGTAGTGGATGACGTGGCGGCTGCGACTGAGCAGTTGCTGAAGGAGGAACCGGGATCGCGGCACTTCGAAACACTTGTTGGGGAGGATGGCGGGAGCCACTACACCGAACGTCATCTCACGACCTTGGAGCCGATGGTGCGTGGTTGGTTGCTCGGCATGTCGAACTCTGACAGGGCGGAGTTCATCTCGAGCCAGTTCGAAGGTTACTACTTTGTCGCCGAGCGTTTCCCGGAATTGGCCAAGACCTGGGTCATGGAGTTACCGGCTGGCGAGGCTCGTGCGGATGCTGTAAAGAGTGTTCTTAATGCGTTCGAGATGGAGAACCCTGATTCCCTTCGCGATTGGTTTGGGGAGTTGCCTGGCGATGTGAAGCGATCCTTTTTCAAGGACGGTCCGAATTCTGATCTGAAATTCACCGGTGCGGAAGATGTGGCGCGACTCGAGATACTCAACTATGCGATGCAGCTCGATGATCCGGCATCCCGTATCGCAGCGATGGTCGGATCTATATCGAGACAAAATCCATTTGGGCAGGTGGAATCTGTGAACTATGCGGAGCGCGCTGCTCTTGCGGAAGCCATCCAGAGCTCCAACCTGCCGGAGTTTGAAAAGGCGCTGGTGCAAGAGCGCATTGACAGTTCGCCATAAATAGATTGCGCGCGGCTGCGTCATTTTTCGGATTGTAATCTGGGGACGAATTCGTCACCCACTGCCAGCTGCATGACGATTCGGCCGCCTTCATCGTCCACGTCCCGACGCTGCGCACCTTCGACTCTGATGGCAAGCAGACCTTTTGCGATATCACTTGGGAAGTGGCCTGCTTGGCGCTCGCGAATGCGGGGATCGAAGACGATGTCGACCTCGCCGTCGGGGTGCGTGGCACTCTTCTCTATGAGAAAATCTACATCGGCAAGTTCTCATCTGAAACGGAGAAATCTCTCTCACTTGTAACTGATCGGACGAAGGATACAGGCAGGCTTGAGGCCTTCTTTAAAGGGGCGCCTGAAAGTGAACCAGAGCCAGCCCTGGGGGAGGAAGGATGATCATCTGGGGTAGCAAGGGGATCACGGGAGTGATCGGTAACGGGCAGTTCCACTGCCCGGTCTGCGTGGTGCAGACCGCATATGAACTCAAGCGCGTGCGGCGCTTCTTCACGCTGTATTTCATCCCGCTCTTCCCCATCAGCATGCTCGGAGAATATGTGGAATGCAGCCGCTGCCAGGGAACCTTCGAGCCAGATATCCTCAACTACGACCCGGCCGTCGAGACGCAGCAAACCGAGGCGCTTTTCATGATCGCGCTGAAGCAGATCATGATCGCCGTCTGTCTCGCGGACGGGCTGATCGACGACAACGAGGTCACCCAGATCCAGGCGGTCTACGAGCGTTTGACGGGTGCGCGTGTCGGCGAGCAAGATCTGCGTGAGGAGATTGCAACGATCTCGCAGCACGGTGCCTCGTTGTTCGATATCGTCGACCGCTTGGTCGGGCAGCTCAACGACCACGGCAAGGAGACTGCGATGCGCTCCGCCTACCTGATCGCCGCCGCAGACGGCCATGTTGACGAAAATGAGATGAGGCTGATCCAAGGCATCGCGCAGCGCATGGGGATGAGCCCGGCGCACCTCAATGGCGTGATTGCGAGTTTGGGATAAGCCGCGACCTACCAGCTATCCGCAGCGACGCTTTCGACTTCGACGATATTGTCTAACGTTGCGCCTTGGGGAAACCGTAGGTTTAGGATCGCCGCGCGGCTCTTTTCGATATCGCCCTCGAGAAAGGACTGGAGCTGCCGGTCGATCAGGGAGCCTCGCTCAGCAAAGGCGAACACCTCCTCGCCTGGGCGCTGCGGGAAGCTCAGTTGGAAGCTTGCGAATTTCTTTTCGTCCATGAACGGCTGGTTGTAGTAGTCGCCCGGTGAAACCCTCACGCGGAACGGCGACAGCTCCGTGCTCTTGGCCGACTGGAACTCCTCCCACGGGACAGGTTCATAGTTGACCAATACTTTCCAGTCTATCAGGAACTTCTTATCGCCGGAGACAATCTCGATCAGGAATACCAGGTGTTGATCCGCTGCGCCTGGTGTCCTGCGCTTCGCCTGCACCAGCGCGAACTTCCCGTCCGACCGGTTCAGGAAACTGATATCTGGCTCGACGATGATCGGTGCGATGGCGCGGTCTGGTACTCGCTGGTGGTAGCGCTCCATGAGTGGCGCCATTTCGTCCGGGTTGCGGACATAGGGCCGGCGCTCCTCCCAGGTCTTTTTATCGATGAAGGCGGTCAGGTATTCTAGGATCTGATCGAGCAAGTCCACCTGCTGATCGCGGTCGAGATGATCGAGGTCGTTGGACTGGTTCCACTTGGCTGGCTCTCTCGCGGGTTTTTCTTCACTCGCTTCGGGATCGTTGCGTGTCAGCTTGACTGCGAGCAGCCCGAGCCCGATCGCGCAGGCGGCGCCGGTGACCGTGATCTTGTCGAGCGCGGTGCCGTTGAACATCCACGATGTCATCGGAGAGCTTATGAACCACCGGTGCAGCGCCGACAGCTCAGGGCGATCGCGATCGGCCTGGAACATCATCTCAGCCCAGTTGCGATCGAACTGGCGGTGGCTGGTGCGGTCAAAATCCCCGCGGTCGATCGACGCGTAGCTGGCGTGGGGATCCTCGACATTGTCCTTGCCGACGAACTTTACATAGGTGCGGTAAAAAACGTGCAGGGTATCGCGATCCACCCCGTGGTGGGAGGCCGCCTCATCGAGGGAGATTCCGAATTCGACCATGTCCGAAGCCGCGAGGCGCAGTTTATGGTGATCTTTCGCCGGAGGGAGACGTGTGGCGGCGAGGTCCTCCTTGTCCTCTTCGGCATCAGCGGCATCCGCTGTCGGTCGAGGAGCCGGAATGATTGCCCGGGCTACGAATGGAGGTTCCTCAAGCTTGCTCGGGTTGATCTCGGTATCGCCGTCTTCGTCGACGTGATCGCTGCTGGGGTTATTGGCCATCTGTTAGGGGCGGCCATCGAGCCCGGGTGAGAGCGGGCATGGCGCGCGTCCAACTATAGCGGATAATGCGGGTTTGGAGTGAAATTTTTTCCGCTCCCTAAGGGCTTGTCAGAGAATTAGTTGGTCGATAGCTAGACAGTCATTGAGCCTACCACTCAAGACCGAGTCTGCTTTGTCTAGTGAACTAATCGGAGGAAATTCCAACGAAGTTGGGGGTTCATGGGGAAGCAGATATAATTAACTTATTTCCTGACAGACCCTAAGGGATTAGTTTTGATGCGCGGAGCCACTCCTCGCAACGCTTGGTCCAGGTTGAGACCGGATGTTCGCTCGGGCGCATGCCATAGCCGTGGCCACCCTTGCCGTAGATATGCAGTTCCGCTGGCACCTTGGCGCGTTTCAACTCGACGTAGAGCAGCGCCGCGTAGATCGAGCGGTCGGAGTCGTCGTGGGTGATGGCGATGAAC
>JBLHKE010000391.1:0-7239 GCA_047619485.1 Verrucomicrobiales bacterium
GGATGGTCCGCCGGATTCGTTCTCCAAATACATGCTGGATTTCAAAGTTCCAGCCGCGGCCAAGAGCGATTGGAGTCAGATCGCCTATATATTAGACGAATTCCTCGAACCGGAGCACGACGACGGCCTGATCGCTCCCGAGCACATGATCCACTCCGTGATGGAGGGGATCTATGATGAGTTCATGGTGGTGACTTTCGACAACGCCGAGAGCCGCAAGCAGGACATCGAGCAGTTTCAGATGTTCGCGGCCGGATTTACAAGCATCCTAGACTTCTTGGAGCAAATGGCGCTGCTCGGCGGTTCCGAAGGCGACCCGCGCCAAGATCAGAGTCGCAGCGACGATCCGGGTGTGACGCTCAGTTCGGTGCACCAGGCGAAAGGGCTCGAGTGGAAGGTCGTTTTCGTGATTTGGTTGGCCGATGGGATGTTTCCCAACAAGCGCGCCGTCGAGGAAGAGGGCAATGCCGGACTAGAAGAAGAGCGCCGGCTGTTCTACGTCGCCGTGACCCGCGCCGAGGACGAACTCTACCTGACGTATCCAGAATACTGGCCGAAGGCCTACAGCGGCGATCAGTTCCAGACGCCATCCTCTTTCCTGACCGAGATCGACGAGGAACGTGTTGAGATCTGGAACGTCTCGCCGTTCTAGGAGGAGACTGGAATTCACGCAGACGGTCGCAAAACTGGCGGCAGCTAGGTGATTTTCGGGCACTCCTGCCCGTCGAGGCGCCGTGAATGCCCCGCGAAACGAGCAGGAGTGCCCGTTTTACACTCAGAGCAAAGCGCTAGCGATATGATCGTTCGGTTTTGCAACTGTCGGCAGGCAAATCGGGTGGCGCTCACGAGGCCGGTTGTGTCCGAAACTGGAGGGGCTGTCGGAGAGTCTAGTCGCTAAAGTTACGGCTGAGCGACGCTCGGCAAAGCACCTTCGAGATCAAGGAAACTTCAATTCCTGCTAGCAGCGATTGCCCACTCTCCGGTGCAATCCATGCGAATAAATCATCAGCAGACCTAGATTCTCATTCTCAAAACACCAGAAGATCAGCCTCTAAATGTAATCGATACTTTGCAAAAGTTTGGTAATCTAAGCCAAAATCTCGCCCATTCTTATTAAAAAGAATTCTCAGGTGTGGCGCGCTTTTGGGGGTTATTTTAAAATATATTCGCTAAATCGAGAATCGACCTTGATATTTCTATCATATTAAGCAACTATTGGGCACGCTTCGCCGCCAAACTGTTAATGGTTTTTATAGAAATTTAAAAACTTCCTTGCGAACCCTCACAATTCAACTATTATAGTAATCACGCCGATTATAACTTCTATCGGCTGCAACCATCTAAGCTATGCAAGTGGTAAATGAACAACAAAAATCCGTGAGAAAAGACGCGAGTCGCCTGGCCGACTTCATTATGTTTACGCAGCGCTCGTTTCTTCTCAATCTGTCAAAAGAACTCAATAAAGGGAATGTCTCCTTTGCTCAGTTTTTCCTCTTAGGCTATTTGGCCAAAGAGGAATTCCTGACCATGACTGACATTTCCAAGAAAATGGGTCATTCGACAGCGGCTGCAACCGGTCTCGTAGACCGACTAGAAAAGCTTGGCTATGTCCAGCGCGTCCACGCCTCCGACGATCGTCGGAAGGTGATGGTTCAGGTAACCAAAAAGGGTATCGAACTTGTGGGTAAAATGCGCGAAGACATCGTTGAGAGCCTAGTCGATCTAATGGATGATCTGGACAGCGATGAGAAGGCGTCCGTCTTAGCCGCTCACGGCAAATTAAACAAGTCCGAGGACTAGCAACCAAACGAGGAATTAAAGAACGGTGGCGCAGCGGGTGCTGCCTGACTTTTGATCCAATTTCTCAGCTAATCCTCGAGCACTCCTACTCTCTGCGGCGGAAACGCACGCAGAGCCAACCGGCGGGCAACAGCCCGTTTAGCAGAATCCTCCAAATTCGGATTTTAACGGTTCGTTCCTAGCACTACCACTTAAGAAGGCAGGTTCCACCTGCCTTTTTTTGCGTACGGATCGGACGGCGCTTTCGGACTTCTAGAGACGAGGGTAAAGTGCCGTCATGTCAGATAGGCACGCTATTGAAACCTTCCCCGAACTCGAATCGCTGCCTGGACTGGTTCACGGTTTCATCGTCAGGCAGGCCGGGGTGGAGGTCACCACAGATCGCGAAGGGACTCTCGAACGGCTCCAGCCGGGGTTTGACGTCAGCATCTCTGAACTTGGGTTAGAACGAGAGCGCTTGGCTCGCGCTGAACAGGTGCACGGGGGCGTGGTGGCGATGGTTTCCGATTCCGGTATAAGTGCTGGCGCTGACGGGTTGATTACCAATACCCCTAGTCTCGCGCTGGGGATCGTGGTCGCAGATTGCTGCGCCGTCTACATTGTCGATCCCATCAAGCGTGCGATCGGCCTCGTCCATTCGGGCAAGAAGGGCACCGAGGCGAACATTTCTGGAACCGCGATCCGCCAAATGTCCGCAGCTTACGGGTCATCGCCCAGAGATTTGCTCGTGCGCCTGAGTCCCTGCATTCGTCCACCCGCTTACGAGGTCGACATCGCGGCGCAGATCCGGGAACAAGTCAGGCAGGCTGGAGTCCCGGAGAGTTCGATTCACGATGATGGTACCTGCACCACGTCGGACTTGGATCGGTTCTACTCCTATCGGGCGGAGAAAGGTGCCACCGGAAGAATGCTGGCGCTGCTGGCTCTATAGTAGGCGGCTACGACGTAACTTCGACTTAAAAAATCGAAGCCCAGTGCTAATCCTCGAGCTTCCGATTGAGCGCTTTTTTCGCGCTGCGGGTGATCAATACCGTCGCTCCGATCGTGGCCAAGAGACCGACAATGAGAAGCGCCCATTGACTAGGGCTACGTCCCTGTGGAGATTTTACCAGAGAGCCAAGGTAGACATACATCAAGGTTCCGGGAATCATGGCGATCCATGAGGCAATGATGTAGGGGAAGAAGCCGATCTTAGTTAAACCGAACGCGTAGTTGAGCAGGTTGAATGGGAAGGCTGGGGAAAGCCGCGTAAGGGCGACGATTTTCCAGCCCTCCTGGGCGACTGCCTCGTCCACGGCGGCAAACTTGCGGTTCCCCGCGATCTGCTTCTGAACCCAATGACGTGCGCGGTAGCGACCGACCAGGAAGGCGCCTGCCGCGCCCAGTACCGAGCCGATCGAGACGTAGATGTATCCCCAAAAGAGGCCGAAAACCGCCCCTGCCGCTAGCGTCAGGGCTGATGCCGGAAGCAGGAGCACCGTGGCGACCACATAGACGGCGATGAAGATCAATGCTCCCAACGCTCCCAGTTTCTCGATCTGCTCGACGAGGGACTTCAGGTATTCGGCAACTCCAAAGAACTGCCCCGCTGCTAGGATCGTGATGACAAGCCCGGCGACAATCACGATTTTCCCCCAAGGGCGCTGCTCTGTGCTGTCTTCGCTTTTGCCCATAAATTTTGAATCGGGAGCCGCCTACTGTTTGTTCAGCGACCAGTCGTAGCCGGTGTGTTTTACCTTGAAACCTTTGTTCAAGGCTTTCGCATCAGATGTAGAAAAGTAGGGTTTCACGAATTCAATGACACTACCATCTTTGGTGAAGTCATCTTCGAACCAGTCGAAGATTTTTGATAGGTAGACCGTCTTCTTACCTGCATCAACTCGGTTCTTGTTTACGTCACGGATGAACTGTTCGCCCTGCTTCTTCAGTTGGGCATCGAGCTTTCCAGCCGTGTAAGCCTCATTCAGAAGCGCGGGGCAACCTTTGGCTGCGCAGACGATGGCGAAGTGGATGCGGGGTTCGTTGTAATTCTTGCGCAGGATCTCGTGCTCTAGGTGGTTAAGTGTGGTCGTCTTACCAAACAGCGTGAGGGATTCAATGTCCCATGGCTTTCTGAACAGACCGCCGATGTCCTTGATGCTGTCGACCGGGTAGTGGTCGATGACCAGCTTCAAGGTCGCGGCGTTGTAGAGATTGATCAGCATCGCCAGTTGTTGCGCCTCGCTCCAAGCCTTGAACTCAGATTCTTCGACTGAAGCTAATTGGCCGAGGTAGGCGTTGAGTTCTGATGGGTCGCTCTTCAGGGAGGCGTAGTCGACCCGCTCGGATTTGACCTTCGACTTCAAAATCGCATCGAGTTCCGTGTGCTCGTGGTCGAATGCTCCCGCCTTGGTCGCTGGGGCAGCCATCACGGGATCGGAGTTCACGGCGGGCACCAGGACGGTGCGGGTAGCATACCCGCCGGCGATGGCGACCACGGCCAGACCGAACAGGAGCTTGATTTTCCGGGACATGGGGTGATTTGGCCGCGGATTCATTTTCATCTGTTCAGGTGGGAGTGGGGGAGGCGGAAGGTTATTCCACAGAAGCAACACCGGCATCCTCCGACTAAATTAGGGGACTCCATTTTTTTGTCGAATCTCGCTGGCGATGAAGTATCCTCGGCGTTTCCCGTTCCGCACTTTCAAGGAACTCACTCAAGCTCCACACACTACTACCTACGATCTATGGAACAGGAATCGACGACGTCCAGTTTCCCCGTTCAGCAGTTTTCGATCATGCTCGAAAACCGTGTCGGGGCACTAGCCTCATTAGTGCGCCTGCTCAACGACAACATGGTTGAGGTGCTCGGTCTCAGTGTCCAGGACTCTGCCGATGTGACTGTGGTTCGAATTGTTGTCAGCGATTCCGAGACGACCGAAACGCTGCTGATCGAGAAGGGGATTTCCTTCGGGATGTGTGATCTGGTAGTGGTCGAGATGCGCGACGGGCCGGCCGAGCTAGGCAAGTGCCTGCGCGAGTTGCTCGGTGCCGAGACCAACATCTCGTTCTGCTACCCGCTGATGATCCAGGCAAGCAGCTGCTGTGCACTAGCGCTGCGGCTAGATGATACCGAATTCGGCATCACCGCGCTGCAGAACTGTGGGTTCAAGGTGCTGTTCCAGAACGACTTGGCGCGGTAGTTTTTTAACCGCAGTTCACGCAGATTATTCCCCTGAGGGATCGGCGGACGATGACAGGCCTGTTGCCGTTCCATTCCTCTAAATCCGGCGTTAGCCAGCGAGTTGCCGGACTTCGGCTTCAAAGCTCACCGCAAAGAATGTGCTCTTTGACGACGTCAAGCTCCTTGGATCCATCACTTGCGTGCCATCATCACACGTTTCAATGCGCGACGGTAGGGTGGGGGGGGCTTAAATCGAAGTGACGTCTACTCGTCGACGGTCTCGTCGCGTTGGTAGATTGGTAATTGGCGGTAGGGGACGGTGAACGAGAGGATCACCATCGAGGTGGTGTAGGCGCTGCCGAATTTTATTCCTAACCAGGAGCCGTCGGGTGCCTGTTTCGGCAGATAGGTCTGGGACATCCACTTGGCGTAGCGCTCCCAATACTTCCCGCCGAGCTGGAACATCGCTTGGGCGTTGTAGTAGTTGGCGTAGAACTGGTGATCCTTTGTCGCCAAGATCTTGCAGCTCTCGAGGACGATATCACCGGCTCGATTAAGGTGGTCGGCGCCGTGGTAGCCGGCGAGTTCGAGACATAAGATACCGCAACCTGTCAGGGTGTCGGCGTGTTCGGTGGGGTTGGTGTAGCCGAAGGTTCCGGTGGCCTGGTCGTGGTTGCGCAGCACGTAGCTCACGGCGGATTGGATCGCTTCATCAGGCACCCGGGCGCCGTTGAGGCGAGCTGATTTGAGCGCCATGAATGCCCAGCCGCTGCAGGATAGGTCGCTGTCGATCGAGTCGGGGTGGTAGCGCCAGCCGCCACGGTTTTTAATACTCTTGTTCACGGCTTGGGCGTCGAGCAGCAGCTTGGTCGCGCGGGCGAGTGTCTGCTGGAGGATGGCCTGCCGCGATGGATCGACCATGCCGGAGATCTCCGAGAGGAAGAGGGTGCTGATATTGTGGGCGTACATCGGCCCGTGTCCGGCATCGTCTTGGACGAGTAGGCCGTTGGGTTTCTGTGAGGCCAAGACGTAGTCGATGCAGCGGTTGACGGTGTCGCCATACGGTCCTTCTCCGGGAAGGTTGCCTTTCGAGAGGAATGCCATACCGACGAGCGAGACGACGCCGGTCGACTCGCCATAGGTGCCGCCGAAGGTGCCGTCTTCTTTTTGGGCCGAAGCCAAGTAGGCGAGACCGCGGTCGACCGCTAGGTCAACCTGCGGCTTGTACTTGGCGAACACGGTATCTACCAACTGCGCCTCCGCGTTGGCGGAGAGGAACAGTATTGCTAGGAGGATGGCGGAAACGCGTGGCACTGGTTGGTTGAATACTTGGCCTCGGCTTTGGAGGATTACTTGATGGATGATGGTTCTTTGGACCAGGTGGTCTGCCATTTCCAGTAGCGCCGGAAGGCTGTTTTTAAGTCATTTAGGATGAGGTAGTTGACTGGGACTAGAAGGAGCGTGACGAAGGTTGCGAACAGAATACCGAAGCCGAGTGACACGGCCATCGGGATCAAGAATTGCGCTTGGGTGCTTCTCTCGAGAATGAGTGGGAGCAGACCGAGGCTGGTGGTGAGGCTGGTCAAAATGATTGGGCGGAAGCGACGTTTGCCCGCGGCGCGTATCGCTTCATTGAGTGACAGGCCTTCCTTACGTTGCTTGCGATTGATGAAATCGACCAAGACCAAGCTGTCGTTCACGCCGACGCCGGCGAGCGCAAGCATGCCGAAGACGCTCATGAAACTGAGCGGTAGTCCCATCACGATGTGACCTACCACCGCGCCGATCAGGGTGAACGGAATGATGACCAAGACGATGAATGGTTGGGTGTAGGAACCAAATGGAATTGCTAGCAGGGCATACATCGCGAAGAGTGAGAGCGCGACTCCCCACAGCAGGCTGAGCGAACTCTCACGTTGCTCGCGTGTTTCTCCTTCTAGCGAGTAGTAGACGGCTGGGTAGTCGAGGAGGATTTCGTCGATCTTCTTGGTGAGCGCGGCGTTCAACAGTGGCATCTTGACGACGTCTTTGCGGATGTCAGCCTGCACCGCAACGGTGCGGTTGCGATCGAAGCGTTCGATGCTGGTTGGGGCGCGGCCGTATTCGACTTCCGCCACTTCTGAGAATGGAACGCCAGCGCCATCGGGCGTTCGGATGCGCATATTCTGCAGGGTGTCCAGGGACTCTCGCTCGGCCTTTGGGTAGCGTACCATGACGCGGATGTCTTCCCGCCCGCGCTGGATTCGTTGCGCCTCGGCACCGAAAAATGCCTCGCG
>JBLHKE010000392.1:0-7237 GCA_047619485.1 Verrucomicrobiales bacterium
TGCGCAGGAATTTTAGCCAGCACCAAGGCAGATTTCAGCGATTATAGCGGGCTATTTGAGTTGGAAGCTAACGCGGGTGATGGCCAAAATAACCAGCAGATTGTAGGAGTTATTTACTGACAAGCCCAAAGTGCGTCGTTCGGGGTGATCGTTTTCTGTTGGCTGCTACTCGCGTGGATTGCAGGCGGGAAAATCTTGGCCCCTTCCTGCGGGGCCGTGATTTCCCAGAACGAACGAGGCGTTCGTTCTACGCTCCGGCATCAGCAGTCTCTGGTGCCTTTTGAATGCTTCTGCGGTGCAATGCATTATTCGGCGATGGTGCCCCTTATCTACGTGCCATTCACACCTGACCCCGCTTCATGGCTCACGGGATCAGGTGCTCTTGGACATTGATGCGAGTCGTCTAGGTCTCGGTTTTTTCTCTTATTCCGATTCCGGAGCGCTCCCTTCTCCGGAGCCAGAAGATTCTCCCACCCAGCGGACGGTGTGTGGGGACACGGGTTCGATTGATCTCATTGATTTCATAGTGGTTCTGCGTGTCTGGGTGAAATGGTCAGATGCTACGCCTTTGCCTTGCTCTTCTGGCTCGTGCTCGGCTTGGCGGCCTTGGTTGATTTTTTGGCTTTGCTGCTGCTCTTGCTTTTGCTCTTGGTGAGCGACATGCCGTGATCGATCACCTCTGCGAGCGTTTTCAGACCGAGTCCCTTCACTCTCCGTAGATCCTCGACGGACTCGATTGGCCGGGCTTGCTTGATCGCCTGGCTACGTGATTCGCCAATGCCGTCGATCTTGGTCAGATCGCTAGACTTTGCGTCGTTGAGCATCGCAAGCAGTTTGGTCTTCTGGGTTGGGGTGAGCTTTGCTGCCAGCTTCTTCACCTCACTCTCGATCTTGGCGACTCGCTCGCTGGTCTTTTTGGTCTCCGCGCCGAGCTTCGCGCTGGCGAGGCGCTTCTTGATCGATTCTGTGGTTGGTTTCTCGCTCGCCGATCTACCGGCGTCGGCGAGTTTCTGGTTCGAGCGCTTCTCACTGGCCTCGGCCTTCTTTGCCATCTCTGCGTTCGCTTTTTTCTCCGCTCGCTCGCTCGCACCAGTCAGAACTGGCATAGACAGCAGGCCGGCGACCAGGATCAGGGCGAGGCCGAATTTGAAAGTGCGGGGTGAGTGGATCATTTGTGTCTTTTTCATCGTTTTAGGTCTTGTTTTTTAGTGTTGTGTGCAGCTTCTGTTTCACTGTGAATCAGAACACTGTTCGAAAGAACATACAATACTGTTCTAGAGAACACAATCGCTTTATTGATGCTTTTTAAAAAAAGTCATAAAGGCCGATTCGAGGAGCAGATGCGGCAGGTGAGAGCATGCCTGAATGCCACCAGTTGAAGGGAATCCCTCGGTGGGGAATTCCGCTCCGGGCACCGCTCTAGCGAGCGCGGACGCGTAGTTGGCTGCGGGTTTCGCTTTGGTCGCGCGGGATGGCGGTGGCGTGGCCGGCGAAGTCTTCGAATCCGGGGACGTGCGTTCAGGTCTTAGGGCTTGTCAGTAAATAACTCCTACAATCTGCTGGTTATTTTGGCCATCACCCGCGTTAGCTTCCAACTCAAATAGCCCGCTATCATCGCTGAAATCTGCCTTGGTGCTGGCTAAAATTCCTGCGCATCTTTGTATGACTTATTTCCTGACAACCCCTTAGCGTCGGGGCTGCTCTCGATGGTGGAGCCGGAATCTGAAGTTAAAGACAAACCTAAACGCGCCTCGGAGGCGTCTCGCCGCGTCCCTGACAAACTCGGGGCGTCTCGTTCCAAGCTCCTGGATCAGCAGTGCGATTTGATGCGCGCGAACGTGCACGTAATTTTCGCCACTGCGCTAACGAACAACAGCCCGGATCTCGATCACATGTTCGACCGGTGCCATCGATCGTCCGAGTGCCTTGGCAAGTTTGGCGTGGACTTTTTCTGTGAGGGCGACGGTCGCCTCCATGTCGGCGTGGCCTTCTGGGCCGTGCATTAGAGTCTTCATCTGACGGGTCTCGTAGGCCTGTTTTTTGGCAGCGGCATCCCAGACCTTTTGGAAAGCTTGGCGCAGTGGATGGTCGATGAAATCGGCCGCGAGGTTCACGCCAGCTGCCAGCTGCTGTTTTGAATACTCGCGCGTCTCATCGCCCCATTTGACCGAGTAATTGGACGCTTTGGGGTTCGCTATTTTTAGGGTGAGACGATTTAAATCTGCGTCGAATGGCACTAGCGCTAAGCCCGCGCGGATGCTGTCGTCGTTGGTGAGGTTGCCGGGGCCGGGCGCAAATGGGAGCCGCTTGCTGAGCAGGGTGATGCGGCCGTCTTCGATCGATTTCACCTCGTGGCCACCGCTCGCGTCGGCTTTGTCTCCGTCCACCACGATCGAGCCCAGATCACCGTCGAGACCCAACCCTTTTAAGAACGCGTACGCCATCACTAGCTGGCCCGCCCAGCCTGGATGCACGCCGTCTTTGCCGGCGACTTTGAAGTCTTTTCCGTGGGCTTTTTTCGCCTTGTAGTCGGCGATCAACATTGGTCGGTAGACGTCGGCGAAGCGCTGTTTCTCTGTGGTCGCCAGCTCGACGCCGATGTTGCGGAATTTGCTGAGGGTCACGTTGAGGTCGAGCTGCGTGCCTGTGGCGCTCTTCACCCAGGAAGGCACGGAATCGATGATACCCGGTGATCCTAACAGAACCTCACAATCTGCCGCGCGGAATTCTTTTATCATCCCGGCGAGGTTCTCCCGGTAGGCCTTGGCAATCGCCTCGTCGAAGGGCACGTAGCGGAAGTCGTTCATGCCGTAGCAGGTGGTGGCCACGTCCGGCTTGAAGCGCAGCACGTCGTTCTCCATCCGGCCGAGGAAACCGCCAGCCTGCTCGCCGCTCCAACCGAACTGCCGGCAGGTCACTTCGAGTTCGGGGACGCAGGCGGTGAGGTAGGCCTCGATGATGAGTGAGTAGCGCTTCTGTTCGGTGATCGAGTCGCCGCAGATCGCCAGGTGATCGCCTTTTTCTAACATCAGGCCGCCACCAGAAGGGGCGGGCAGGAGTTGGTATGGTGCGAAGTGTGGGTCGTCCGGGAGCGGCTTGGCGTTCTGTGCCTGTAGGGTGCAGGTCACGATTGCTAGGACGAGGGTGGCAACTATTGGGCGTTTCATGGTGGTGATGATCGGTGAAGTCCGAGGCCGGTGCGAATTTTTTCACAACTTTTGTGCACCCTTGGTGGGCAGATGTCGTTTGGAAGTGGTGCACCCATAAAACTCTATGAAAAACAACGACGATACTAATTTCAAATCACGAATCATCGACCACTGCAGCCGGCTCTATGCGGGGCTGGCACTGTTGGTGGTGATTTTGATGCTTTTAATTCCCCGCGCCGAGGCAGTCCTAGTCGATGTCGAGCTCTCGCTGGTGATCGATGTATCGAACAGTGTCGATGTTAGCGAGTACAACTTGCAGATGGATGGCTATGCGAACGCTTTTCGGGATCCGGCGGTTCAAGCAAATATCCTCGGCGGCACTGAGGGCGCGATCGCAGTGAACGCCGTCTTTTTTGCCAGCGATTACTTCACGACGACCCTCGATAGTTGGAGGATCCTCGATAGCGCGGTAGCGATCGAGGATTTTGCGGATGAGCTGGATGTGTTTCCCCGCCCAGGAGGAGGTGGAACCGACATCGCCTCGGGGATGGATCGCTCGCGCTTGTTGTTTGATGCGAATGGCTTCGAGAGTAGTAATCAGGTGATGGATGTTTCCGGCGATGGCACCTCGAACGTGATTGAGACAAGCTCCGCGCGGGATGCCGCAGAGACGGCCGACATCAAGGTGAACGGCTTACCGATCGACAACGGGGTCACCACCACGATCAGTGATTACTATGCGGCGAATGTGGTGACCCCGGGCGGCTTCGTCGAGATTGCTAGCACCTTCGCCGACTTCGAGGCTGCGGTGAAACGTAAAATCCTCATGGAGACCGGCGGCGATGGCGGTGATTGCCAGGTCGAAGTGGTCTCGATCGATTGTCCAGATGAGGTCGACGGTGCCTACACCGTGAATTTCAATCTCACCAACGGCGCACCCAATACGGCGTTCTACGCTTGGCTGACTCCATGTCTGGACGGCGACTTGCCACCCGGCGCGATTACGCTGCAGCCGGAACCGGTCGGTGTGTTCCCCTTGGATCCACCGATTCCGAGCGGCGATTCTGGTTCGCTGACGATCCAGTTGCCTGGCGGCGCGAGTATCAGCGGGGAGACGGTTTGTTTCCGGATTACCCTCCTCGATCGCAGCGGCGGCCAGTGTTGCACGACCAAGCTCTGCGTCGAACTCCCACCGTGCGATTGTGCGGAGTTGATGAGTAGTCAGATCGATTGCCAGGCGCTCTCGGATGGGACGATCAAATACACGCTGACCCTGACGGTGCGCAACCGCACCGATTTCTCCGACACGCCGTTCACGTTCTGGCATGCGAACTTTCTGCCGCCAGATGGTTTTGATTCCGCTTCGGTGACCCTTTCGCCAGAGATTGCACCGGGCGATACCGGCACGATCACCACCTGTTACTACGGCGCGCCGGGCGAGCTGTGTTTCAGCTTGGCGCTGCACGATGACACCTTGGAGAACTGTTGCTCGCTCGAGGATATCTGCCTGACGTTGCCACCATGTGGCGCGCCGTGTCAGCCGGACACCTGCCAGCTCACCCGGCGCGTGCCCTGCTGCCCGAGCACCGGGATGGCGACGATCGTCTACACGATCTGCAACAACTGCGACGTGCCGCGCACCTACACCTGGACCGCCGACGGCTTCGCCACCCCGGGTTGCGATGATGTCCTGACGGCAGCGATGTTCACCCCATCGAGCGGCACCATTGGACCGGTATTACCCGGCGAGTGTGCCTCCGTAACGATCATGGTGCGCTGCGATGCGCTCGCGCCTGCTGGCCAAGGATGCGCCGGTTTCCAGATCTGCGCAGAGTCCAGCCCGCTTGCGCCGAAGGTCTGTTGCGATGGCGTGGTCTACGTCCCGCAGCCTGGAGAGATCGTCATCAAGCAGGCCAATCCAGGCCTGGTGCTGATCGATCAGGATCCGACCCAGGTGTCGTTCACCCTTGAGAACCCGTCGGACAATGCGGTGCAGGGCACCCTCGGATTTGCTGACCAGCGTAGCGCGCTCGCCTTCGCCGTCGCAGGCGCTGGCTCGGGGATGACGGAGTTCTTCACCAGCGTCTCGCTGCAGCCGAAAGAGAAGAAGGTGCTGGTGCTGGACGTGTTCCAGATGGAAAACGAGACGGCGACCCCGGACTTCACCGAGGTCTTCATCACGCCGTCACTGGGCGCGCCATTCTTGCAGTTGCCGATGCAGCTGGCGCTGCCTGATCCTCCGCTTGGCCAACGGGCGCGCCGCGGTATCCGCGCGATCAGCCTTTCTCCCGAGCCAACCCCACAAGTGGTCGTGCGCTTCGCCACCGAAGTCGGGAAGCGCTACCAGATCCAGGAGTCGGGCGACCTGCTCGGGTGGGCCGACATGTCCTGCACCGTTGTCGATGTCGAGGTCGATGCAGGCGGTCGCTTCATCGGCACCGGCAGCGAGGTGGTCTGTGTCGTGCCCTGTGGCGAGCCATCGCCGGCTGCGTTCTATCGCGTCGTTGAGGTCGCCGAGTAGGACGGAAAAACCCGAACCAACTGATTCCTCCTACCATGAATACGAAGATCCCTGTGTTGCGGTTTGGTCTAGCTATCCTCACGATGTTGCTCGCCAATATTGGGTTAGTGCCGGCGCAGGGTGACGAAGATGGGGTGGGAGTCGAAGTGATCGGCGTGCGCTGCCCGGCGGAGATCGGCGGTGTTCATCGCTATCTGTTTGAAGTGCACAACCACAGCGTCTCGTCCGCGCACTGGTTGCGATTGCGCCCGGTGGTGGGAATTACAGCGGTGTCCCCAGACGCGATCCGGCTCGAGCCCGCACTCGGGCCAGGCGCGTCACAGCTGGTCGAGGTCGAGCTGGCGGATGTGCTTGGTGGGGAGATCGCCCTCACTGCCGAACTCACGGATGCGCGTGGTTTGATGATTGCGGAGACGACAAGCACGAGCCCGGTGCCGGCTTGCGACTGCATCGAGATCGTCACTGAGCTGCTCGAGTGTACGAATGCGGTGAGCGGTGCCCACCGATATTCTGCCACACTGCGCAACCGCAGCGGGTTCGACATGGCGCACCTGTTGCTGCTGCCGCTCGACGACGTCGAGTTCGAAACTGATCATTTCGAGATCGATCTCACCGCTGGCGGCGGGGAAACCTTCGAGATCACGACGACCCTAACGTTGCCACCTAGAGGCAGACTTCGTGTCATGCTGACGGCTCACGACCGCGATCTCCAGCAATGCTGCTCGGTGCCAGTTCTTTTACAAAGCCCGTGCCAGCCCGATCCAGCTCCACGGCAGATCAGAGGAGTCGAAGTGCAAGACCAGCGACTGCGATTGTCGTTGAGTCACATGGAGAGCAACACGACTTGGGGCATGCAATACTCCCCGGACCTGCGCAGTCCATGGATCGAGATCCGCTTTGCGGTCGCCGAATCCCGTCCCGTCGACGCCCTCGTCGCCCGTGGAGGTGCGGAGGAAATTTTCGTGCCACGTCCAGCCGGCGGGCGTGGTTACTTCCGGGTCGTGAGAATTTCACGCTGAGGCCGAGGAAAAATCTGCGTAATCTGCGGTGCAAAAATTCACCGTGCTGAGTCCAGTAAGTAGCGTTCGCTCAATGCGAAGCGACCTAAAGCACGGATCTACCAAATGGCCAGCACAAACCTTTGCAGGTTTAGGTTTTACAAACGCCAATCTGTTTAGATATTTGCGGCTAATGTCAGAAGAAAACAGTACGGCCTACCAGCCATCCAATGTCGAAGACAAATGGTTCACCGCATGGACCGACAAGGGCGCGTTCCGTGGGGACGAGTCGTCTTCCAAAGAAGCGTATTCGATCGTGATCCCACCGCCGAATGTCACCGGCGTCCTGACATTGGGTCACGTCCTCAACACTACCATCCAGGACATCCTCGCGCGCCGCGCGCGCATGCAGGGGAAAGAAGTCCTCTGGCTCCCAGGTACCGACCACGCTGGCATCGCCACGCAGTCGAAGGTGGAGAAGCACGTGCGCGAGACCGAGGACAAGACGCGCCGCGACCTCGGGCGTGAAGAATTTCTCAAGCGCGTGTGGGATTGGAAAGACAAGCACG